>CAMYMO010000001.1 GCA_947259425.1 uncultured Ectothiorhodospiraceae bacterium
CTGGGTCCAGAACACGGTTGGCGATTAGCTTCAATATATGGACATGGTTATCGACTTGAGTCGGTGTAAACGAAATTATAATAGCTAACTAAAATCATGATAAATATATTTAGAAAATACTTTCTTCTGCTGCTGGGTCTTTATTTTGTTTCCGGATCTGTGCTTGCACAGGATTGGATATACACAACCAGGCCGGGTGATAATCTGTGGGGGATTAGTAAAACCTATCTTAAGTCAGTGACCTATTGGAAAAAACTAAAAGAATATAATAGTGTTAATTTACCTAAACGCTTAAGCCCAGGCGTTCGTTTACGAATCCCCATTGCCTGGTTAAAAAATCAGCCTGAAGGTGTCAAAGTTGTTTATACACGTGGTGAGATAACGGTAGTTCGTTCGGATGGTTCAGAGGTTAAAGTTAAAAATGGCGACGTATTGCAAGTGGGCGATAAAATTATCAGTGATGACAATGCAACCGCAACACTCCGATTTGCAGATGGTTCATTATTATTATTGGAATCCGAGTCAGAGCTACTGTTAGATTCACTGAGCGCTTACGAAAGTACTGGAATGGTTGACACACAACTGCGTTTACAACGTGGTGGTTTAGAAACCCAGGTGGTCCCTTTACGTAAATCAGACTCGCGTTATGAAATTATCACACCTGCAGCGGTAGCCGCCGTTCGAGGTACACGTTATCGAGTTGGAGTTGATAGCGTAAAGAAAATAATGCGAACGGAAGTTTTAGATGGGAAAGTTAACGTTGCCAATAAAAAGGCAAATCAGGATGTAAAACTGGGCTATGGTACATTAGCCGAACAAGGCAAACCTCCGCTGGTACCACGAAAATTGTTGGAGGCAACAGATTTAACGGCCGTAGCCACGACGATTCGTAAGCTACCGTTCGATATGACCTGGCCGTCACTAGCAGGCGCATTAGCTTATCGTGTTCAAATCGTTGATACTGGCAATGCAGAAGCGGTTATCTTTGATATGAAGGTATCAAGCCCTGCTATTACCATTGGTGAGGTCGCGGATGGACAATATCAAATTAAGGTACGAGGGATTGATGAAATTGGCTTAGAGGGTAGAAATGGTCGTGCAACCATTAATATCGATACCAGCCTTGCTCCTGCTCTTGCCGTGCCTGAAGCGGCAACGCTCATTATAGAAGATCGTAAAATCACATTTAAGTGGCAGTCTATCGATGATGCGTCTGGTTATCAGATACAATTGGCAACCGATGTGGATTTTAAAAACATCATTACAGATGAAAAAATAAACGAAAATGAATATATTACCACCGTCAGTCAGGATCAGAATGAATACTTCTTTAGAGTCCGTGGTTTATCGGAGTTACATGAACAAGGTTCCTTTGGGGCACCCCATCCAGTGGCTATAGAAGAACATGGCATTTTGTATTATATGGGCACTGTTCTGATCTTTTTAGTTTTGTAATTAGAAGTGGCCTGGTATGAATTTAACCAGACTAAATGGCCTTTATGAAGTTTCCAAGTTTTCTTTATATTTAATTATAATATGTGTCATCCTGATTAGTACCGATCTTTTATGGCGTTGGGATCAGTCGTTCTACGATGCTCAACAAAGATCTTTTCAGCGCCATGCCCCAAATGATGTCATCATTATCGCAATTGACGAAGCTAGTTTGTCTCGCTTAGGGCGCTGGCCATGGCGTCGAAATATTCATGCGGAGTTAATTAATCGGTTAAGTGATGAAGGTGCGCGTGTCATCGCGATGGATATTATATTCTCTGAGAAAGATCAAAATTATCCAAGTGATGATTATAAATTGATTCAAGCGGTTAACAACAGCGGGCGAGTTATTCTTCCTGTGTTTGTCGAGCAAGCACGTAAAGGCAGTGTCTTGCATGAGACCTTACCACTACCTGAATTAATTGAAGCAAGTTCAGGTTTGGGGCACGTGCATGTTGAATTGGATACGGATGGGATTGCACGTAGTGTTTATTTATTAGAAGGTTTAGGTAAACCACATTGGCCTTCATTTGGCGTAGCTGTTCTGCAGTTTATTGAGCCCTCACGATCATTATATTTGTTCGATGAAAAATTAGAATCACAAAAAGATGTAGCAAGCCCCCTGAAATGGATCAGGGACTACCATGTAAAAATACCTTTTTATGGGCCACCCGGGCATTTCCAGACTATATCGTATCATCAAGTGTTGACCGGTCAGTATCCAAAGGGATTATTCAAAGATCAAATTATTTTTGTCGGTGTGACAGCGACAGGATTAGGTGATTCTTTACCAACGCCAGTATCGGGTTTAAGCCAATCAATGCCTGGTGTCGAAATAAATGCGAATATATTTTCTGGTGTGCGTGAAGGCATAATGATTAAAAATATTTCGATGGGTTGGTATTATGCATTAAGTATTTTTATTGTCATATTACCCGCAATTTTGTTTCCATTGTTAAGACCTCGCCTTGCATTCATTGCCACGATATTATTGATAGTCTTCACCATCGCAATATCTGTCGCCTTTTTTCTATTTTTTAAAATATGGTATGGACCGATTTCAGTCGTTTTAACATTAATGTTAAGTTATCCAATGTGGAGTTGGCGCCGTCTTGAATTCACAATGAAGTATTTAGAAAATGAGCTTTTAGGATTAAAAAAACAGCGTGGCATAGGTATAGTAGAACATGAATGGAATTTGGATAGTGTATTTAAATTTCTTGCTTCATGGCTGCCTGTATCTGGTTTTACGTTGATTAATGAAAACGCGATGACGGTATATTCGTGGGGACAAAAAATCGATAAAGATGTTGGAAAGTTAAGAGAAAATCAGTGGATTCAACTAGACCTGGAAACTTATGTCTATTCATCCAATGATGAAGCCGGTCAATATTTTTGTGCAGTTTCATGGCAAAGTAAAGCCAAGCCGTCCCTGCGCCAGTTAAAACTGTTTAATGAAATAATTAATAAAATTAATACAACAAAATCAGACCAACCTAAAACAACTTATGAAATTCTTCAAAAACGTATCCAGGAAGTAGCAATAGCAACTGAACAGTTAAGTAATTTAAAGCGTTTCATAGAAGATTGTCTCGATCAAATAGCAGATGCTGTATTGGTTATTGATTATGGTGGAAAAGTAGTGCTGGCTAATGACCGTGCCAAATCTCTTTTTAAAGAAAGTTTTGATGAAGGACCAAATAATCTTGACGTTTTAGATATACTAGAAAAATTACACTTCGCATCAAAATGGACATGGACTGATTTGTTAGACGAAGTATTTACAAACGATAGCTCGATCCAGTTACAGGGTCGACTGGAAGATAAAGTGGATTTATTGATTAACGTTTCACTCATGCGTTTGGCTGATGAATTAGAAAGTTATGCTTTTGTTATCAGTATGTCCGATATAACGGAATTGATAGAAAGTGAGCGTATGCGTAATGAGGCATTATCATTCTTGTCGCATGATTTACGTTCGCCATTAGTCTCGATCCTCGCCTTGACTGAGCTGATTGGTGCAGATAAAAACAGCGTTATTGAGAGAAAAAATTTATCACGGATAGAAGATCATGCGAGTCGAACGATTGAGCTAGCCGAAAATTTTGTACAGTTTTCACGAGCAGAAGGAAATGAACAAATTCAATTTAGTGAGTTTAATCTAGTTGATGTTGCTATTAACGCCATGGATCAAGTATGGAGTCAGGCGCAGGTTAAAAAGATAAATATTCATCGAGATTTTACCCTAAACGAATGTTATATAAATGGTAATGCACAGTTGCTTGAGCGTGTTTTTATTAATTTATTAACTAATTCGATTAAATATAGTAACGAAAATACAAAGATTGCATTTATCATAGATTGTTCGAAATCTTTTATAAAATGTATTATTGTCGATGAAGGGATAGGTATACCGGAAGACGACTTGCCGCATATTATGAAAAGATTTAAACGCGTGGAAAGCCACCATCATAAGAAAAACAAGGGAATGGGGTTGGGATTGTCATTCGTAAATGCAGTGGTGGAACGTCATGGTGGTGAGATAGAAATAGAAAGCCAGCAACAAAAGGGAACGAAGGTCACTATTAAACTAAAAAAAATAAATTAAAAAAAACCGATATCAAAGACATGTCCAGTCTCTAATATCGGTTTTAATATGATTAACTAGAATTTATAAACTATGGTAACTACGCTTTCAGTATCGGTTTTTTCAATCCCGGGGGGTACATCAGAATTGTGCCTAACGTTATAAGATAGTTTTGCTGCTAAATTGCCTACTATTTGCATACTCAATGAGGTAACCGAGCGGCTGATAGTATTGTCTTCACCAGCTTCAACAGATATAAACTGATTAAATACCGAGGTTTTGCTAATCGTCCACTCGAAGTCACCAGCAACTCTGACTATTCCTTCGCTATTTGATTCGCCTGAATTAAATTTGGATTGACGTGCACCAAGACCTGCTTCCAGATCAAGCTTTAGGTTTTCTTTCTTGATAACATGGTAACCATAACCAAATGCTCCCGCTAGCTGATATTGATAGCCGGAAAACTCATCATCGTCGTAACTCGCTGTTATAAACAGGTAGGATAGATCATTTATATTATAATCACTTTTGCCGGTCACGAATAATCGCTTAGCTGTCGTTGTTCCATCATTATCTTTGTTGGTGATTTGCATTGTACCGGTATGTTTCCATTTCTCTCGCTCGTTAACGATCTTTCCATTAGCATGCAGTGAAGTGGTATCGGAATTACCGGTGGTACTTAAATAACCCAGTTCTGCTTCACCACTCCATTTACTGGCAAGCTTTTCTTCTGCATGAAGTGTAATGGGCGTGAGTAATACAATTAAAGTTAATAACTTTTTAAACATAATATACCTTTTTATTTCAAAATATTAATCTGATGTGACATATTCGATTATGAAGCCTGCTGCGTCATGTGTATGTCACGTTGTGGGTAAGGAATCGAGATACCTTCCTTATCAAAGGTTTCTTTTATCGTTTGTAACAGGTCAGCGCGCACAGCCCAATAATCGCCACTGGCTACCCATGGTCTAACAGCAAGATCGACACTACTTTCACCTAATTCAGATACCATAATAGCGGGTGCAGGGTCATTAAGGATGCGATCATCCTGATCGATGAGTTTTGCTATAAGGTCTTTGGCGGTACCAATATTATCATCGTAGCCAATGCCGATGACTAAGTCGACTCGTCGGGTATCCCTGGCGCTATAGTTTGTGATAATCCCACCGTAGATGTGCGCATTAGGTACGGTAATTTCACGATTGTCGCCGGTCTTCATTAATGTGTTAAAAATACGTATTTCTTCAATTACACCCGATACACCTGCCGCTTCGACGAAATCTCCAAGCTTGAAAGGTTTGAATAAGATTAACATGATTCCTGAAGCAAAATTTGACAAAGAATCTTTAAAGGCCAGGCCTATGGCCAGACCCGCAGCAGCAAATATGGCTAACACAGAAGTCGTATTAACACCCAGTTGCTCTAACGCGGCGATGACCACGACAACGGTTAAGATCGCCTGGATAATACTGCCTAGGAAATTAGTCAGTGTTTCATCTAGCTTGGCCTTGACCATCACTTTTTTAAGCACTTTAACAATTAGTTTTGCAATGTATCGTCCAATAATAAAAATCGCGATGGCGGCGATTAATTTAATGCCCCAAGGAATTGCATAGGTCTCGATCAA
>CAMYMO010000002.1 GCA_947259425.1 uncultured Ectothiorhodospiraceae bacterium
AGCCGTTCGCGCTCAGGCAGGCTGGCGACCGCCTCAGCGATAATGCGTTGCATATCTTCTTTTTGCATGCCATCTAACACGCCTGGCGCATTGTCGGAGAGGTTATCGAGCAATGATTCTTCACCCAGCCCCATATCTTCAACACTCAGCACTTTGTGATAACTATTGTCCTGCAGAATCTTGTAATAGTCTTCAATCGGCATATCCAGGGTGTCGGCAATTTCTGTATCGCGGGCATCCCGACCATGTTCATTTTCGATTTCACGCACCGCTTCGGCAACCATACGCGCTTTACGGTGAACCGAGCGAGGAGCCCAATCATTCTTGCGAATCTCATCTAGCATCGAACCACGAATCCGAATTCCGGCGTAGGTTTCAAAACTCGCACCCTGGCGCTCATCATAATTTCGTGAGGCCTCGAGTAAACCAATCATGCCGGCTTGAATAAGATCTTCGAGCTGGACGCTCGCTGGTAACCGATTAATTAAATGACAAGCTATACGCTTTACTAACGATGCGTGTTTCTCGACAATTTGATTATGGTTAGTTAGTTGTTCTGATGCATACATAGCTGCCCCGTTCATGACACCGCCTCGATTGTAGTAGTAGGTGGTAGTACAAGCCGTTCGACGAAGAACTCAAGATGGCCGCTGGCGGTCGCTGGTAATGGCCATTTCACTGCTTTGTCGGCCAAGGTCGCAAACGCCTGTGCTGACTTACTGCGAGGAAAGGCCTCGACTACCGCACGTTGCTTTTTGACCGCTTTGCGTAGAAACTCATCTACTGGTACGTACCCCATATAGTCTAGCGCAACATCGAGAAAACGATCGGTAACTTTCAAAATTTTATGATAAATTTCCTTACCGTGTTGCGCCCCATTTGCCAGATTAGCCAGTACACGGAACCTGAAAATGCCATGTTCCCTGCTTAATAGCTTAATAATGGCGTAGGCATCGGTAATCGATGCCGGCTCGTCACAGACCACCACAACCACTTCTTGTGCTGCACGAGTAAAACTGGTGACCGAATCGCTGATCCCCGCCGCGGTATCCACGATCAACGTATCGACATTATTTGAAATCTCACTAAAGGCACTGATCAGAGCCGCATGAGTCTCAGGCGATAATTCGGCCATTTCTTTAATGCCTGATGCAGCGGGAATGACTTTAATGCCTGCCGGTCCATCAAGCATGATTTCTTCTAAAGTGCGCTCACCACTAATGACATGATGTAAATTCGCCTTTGAATGTAAACCAAGCATGATATCGATATTTGCTAAACCAAGGTCTGCATCCAGGATTAGGACTTTTCGGCCCGCATTAGCCAAAGCAACGCTTAAATTTACCGCGACCGTCGATTTACCGACTCCGCCCTTGCCTCCGGTTACCGCCAGTACTCTTACCGGTTTTGGATCTGCCATGCGTCTTAGTCCTGTTGCTTGATCGACGGAAATAATGTCAGCCATTTGCGTGTGCCACCATTCCACCAATCATTTGAGAAATCGGATCGTCTTTCGCACCTACACCCACATCCTGCATAATAGACACGGCCCTTGACACCAGGGCATGGGCACGGGCCGGATGTAAATCTTCTGGCACCTGTTGTCCATCACTAATGTAAGCTATAGGTATCTGCTGTTCTGCCGCAATCGACAGGCCACCACCTAAACTTGTGGTCTCATCAACTTTCGTTAGTATCAAACCGGATAATGGAACCGGGTTGAATGAACGGGCAACGTCCGTCATCACACCTCGTTGATTATTCGCGGCCAGAGTGAGATAAACTTGAATGTCATGGCCGGTTTCATTGAGCATACCGAGTTGTTCATTTAGACGCATATCACGTTGACTCATACCCGCCGTATCAATTAGCACTAAATCCTTATTATGAAACGCAGCAAGCGCGTCCTGCAGGCTTTCAACATCACTGGCTACCCGCATCGGTGCCCCCATGATTTTGGCATAATTTCGAAGCTGTTCATGCGCAGCAACCCGATAGTTATCCGTGGTGATCAAACCCACTCGACCTTTACCATGGCGCAATATGTAACGTGCCGCTAATTTTGCTACCGTGGTCGTTTTGCCGACTCCGGTCGCACCCACAATCGCCACCACATTACGTTTTTGATTTAAGATATTGTCATCAAGCACCGGCAAACGATGGGCTAAATTGCCTAACGCCATCCGCCAGGTGTGATCGATGTCGTCACTCTCTTCGAGATGCTCTGAAATTTCTCTTGCCAATTTTGGACTCAACCCTAACGCTATCAAACGCTGTAACACGCGGGCACGAACCGGATGATATTTGGATTCATTTTCCCAGGCTAAACCGGAAAGCTGATTAACCAACAGACCACGTAGTGATCTGATTTCAGACTGCATTTCTTTAAATGAATTATCTTCTTCTAGCTTAAAGGAATCTACGACAGGTGCAGATGTTGAGATCGGTGCTTCTTGAACCAGGCCGGTATTAACGGCAGTAGATGTAGGTTTGCTCTGCGCTTGAGAAGTTTTCGGAGTATCTGGAATATTACGCGCATAACGTACATCATCCCAAACTGCTTCGCGGTTTACTTCACGTTCACTATGCTGTTCTTTATTCTCAAATACAGAGTTGGAAGTTGTTGTTGAGTTACCCAGTAAGCTTTCGTCGTAATCAATTGCCGCAACCACTTCAATACCATTTTCGGTTTTGCTGTTAGACAATATCACTGCATCAGCACCCAGAGTATCGCGAACATTGCGAATAGCTTGTCGCATGTCACTACCTGTAAACCGTTTAATTTTCATATTGTCTCTTTACCTACGCTCATGTTCCTGATTGTTGCATTTGGCCGGGTTGTAAATTTTGTCCTACCGTTGCAACAATCTTTATTTGTTTGTCATTTGGTATCTCGTTATAGGACAACACGTGTAATCCCGGTATCGTGTGCCTAACAAATTTTGCCAACATGGGCCGCAATAGTGCTGAAACCAGTAAAATTGCGGGTAAACCATTTTGCTCCTGGGCTGCGGTCGTCTCCTGTAATGAGCTGTGAATGCGTTCTGCTAATCCTGGCTCGATGCTTGCCGACCCGCCTTCCGTTGCCTGTATGGTCTGATGCAACAACTGTTCCAGCGCAGGATCTAATGTGATTACCGGCAATTCTAACGCCATGCCATTGATTTGTTGGGTAATTGAGCGCCCTAGCGCAACTCGCACCGCGGCCGTCAGGATGTCAGGCTCTTGACTCCGGCTACCATGTTCCGCCAAGGTTTCGGCTATTGAGCGTATATCTCGGATCGCCACCCCTTCTTCTAGTAGATTTTGCAATACCTTAACAATCGTACCGAGCGAGAGCGTATCCGGTGTTAAGTTTTCGACCAGTTTGGGTGCCGACTTGGAAAGCATGTCGAGAATATGCTGCACTTCCTCATGGCCTAGCAATTCATGCCCATGCGTCTTAACCAACTGGCTTAAGTGGGTGGCAATAACGGTATTCGCATCGACAACGGTATAGCCAAAGGTCTGTGCCTGGTCACGCTGGGCCGGTTCGATCCAGACTGCCGCTAAGCCAAATGCGGGATCGGTGGTTTCTATCCCCTGCAATGTCCCAAACACCTGGCCTGGATTAATCGCTAGATCGCGCTCGGGGTAGACTTCTGCTTCACCCACGGTGACCCCCATTAATGCAATCCGATAAGCACTTGGTGATAAATCGAGATTATCGCGAATATGCACGGCGGGTACGAGAAAACCCATCTCTTGTGAAAGTTTCTTACGAACCCCTCGAATGCGTGGCATTAATTGTCCACCTTGTTGTTTATCCACCATCGGGATTAAGCGGTAACCGACTTCTAAATCGATTGCATCAAGCGGTTGCACGTCATCCCAGCTTAATTCTGTTGATTCTTGTTTTGGGGTTTGTTCAGGTGTAACCGGCACCTGTTCCAGTTGTTTCGCTTGATGTTGTTTAATCCAATAAGCACCGGCGCCACAAATGATGGCTAAGGTTAAAAATGCCAAATTTGGCATACCAGGAATTAAACCCATGATGCCAAGAATGCTGGCCGTTACGCCAAGAGATTTGGGGTTGTTAAATAACTGATGAAGAACCTGCTCGCCCATGTCCTGCGAACTGGATACACGTGTGATAATAATGCCGGCTGCAGTCGACAATAATAAGGCCGGGATTTGTGCGACCAGACCATCACCAATCGTTAATAAAGTGTAGTTAACGGCCGCTTGTGAGAAAGTTAAATCGTGCTGAGCAATACCAATCGACAGACCACCGATAATATTAATCACCAGGATCAAAATACCAGCCACCGCGTCACCGCGAACAAATTTACTCGCACCGTCCATTGAGCCATAAAATTCTGCTTCTGAGCTTATTTCTGTTCGACGTCGCCGCGCTTCGTCTTGTTCGATTAAGCCGGCACTTAAATCCGCATCAATGGCCATTTGTTTACCCGGCATCGCGTCCAAGGTAAAACGTGCACTCACTTCAGATATACGTGTTGCACCTTTGGTGATGACCACGAAATTAATAATCACCAGGATTAAAAAGACAACCAGACCAACCGCGTAATTCCCTCCCACCACAAATTCGCCAAATGCCTGAATAACCTGGCCCGCCGCATCTGGGCCTGTATGACCATCAAGTAAAACAACTCGTGTCGAAGCAACATTCAAAGCAAGCCGTAACAATGTCGTGACCAACAATACCGTCGGAAATAAAGTGAAGTCTAATGGTCTTTTGGTATAAACCGTCACCAGCAAAATAATTAGTGCTAACGAAATATTAAAGGTAAACATTGCATCGAGCGCAAGGGGTGCCAACGGTACAACGATCATCGCCATCATCATCATCATTAAAACCGGCGCCCCTAAGCCGGTCTTGCTGACGCTGCGGATGGATTGGAGTACTGAGGTTTGTTCTGCCATTTATGCGCTTCTTATCTGTCGTTACGGATCAAATTGCATATCATCAGGAATCGGTAAATCGTCTACTTTCGTACCCTGTTTTGATTTCCAGTTTGGACGCTGTTTCAGCTGGAATACGTATGCAAGCACTTTCGCGACGGCCAGATATAGGCCAGCCGGGACTTCCTGATCTATTTCGGTTGTATGATGTAATGCACGAGCCAGTGGTGGTGACTCAACGATTAGCACATCATGTTCTCTTGCGATCTCTCTGATTTTAAATGCAATCAGATCAACACCTTTCGCAACCAGCAGAGGTGCATTCATTTTTTCCTGATCATATTTTAATGCAACCGAATAGTGTTCCGGGTTGGTAATGACCACATCTGCTTTTGGAACTTCGGCCATCATACGGCGTTGAGCGACCTCACGTTGCTGGCGACGAATACGCCCTTTCAGTTCAGGATCACCTTCCGTGTCTTTACTGTCATCGCGCACTTCCTGGAAGGTCATTTTAATTTGTTGGCTATGATCCCAGAGCTGGAATGGAACATCGACTAATGCAATAATAATCATCGTAGACGATATCGTAATAAATCCCCAGATCAGTAAATTGCTGGTATGACTGATGGCAAAATACAATGGTTCATAACCTAGTCCGATATAGGTATCTTGCTGACTGTATAAAAATATAATTGCCACCGAACCGATAAAAACAAACTTAATTAAGGCTTTCAATAACTCAACCAGGCCACGCCAGGCAAAAATACGTTTCATACCTTTAATGGGATCCAGTTTTTCAAACTTAAAGCTAATCGCTTTACCACTAAAATTAAGGCCACCTATCAATATTGGTCCTGCGATTGCCGCTACCGTGACAACGACAAAAAAAGGTGTTATCGCAAATATTGCATCAATCACGGCGGTTTCAAACTGTTGTAGTAACACGGTCTCGTCAAATATTGTGTCGCGATCCACTCCGAAATATTTTTGGCTAATTTCCATCATATTTCGAACTAAAGCCGGGCCCATCATCAAGGCCGCCACCCCTGAGAACATCAGCATTAACATTGTGTTAAGTTCTCGTGATTGAGCAACCTGACCTTTATCGCGGGCCTGTTGTTTGCGTCGCGGGGTGGCGTCATGGGTGCGTTCCTGACCACTGTCTTCAGCCATGCTTTAAGACACCCCCACTATTGTTTTGAGTATCCGATATGCCTGGTTAAACATATTGGTAGATTGAGGCAGAATACTGGGCAGGGTTGCAAACATGACAGCAAACCCGAGGATCATGGTTAATGGAAAACCAATCACAAAGATATTCATTTGCGGGGCAGCACGTGTCATGATGCCAAAAGCAAAATTAACGATCAATAGCGAAGCGATTGCAGGTATCGCGATTCCAACGGCACCGGAAAATAAAATACCAGCCCATTTTACAACCATCATAAAATCTTCAGGCATTAGTCCTGTCGATGAAATGGGCATGCTTTTAAAGCTGTCAAATAACACTTCGAACAAAACCAGATGTCCGTTTAAGCCAAGATATATCAACACCACCATGATCACATAGAATTGACTGACTACCGGTGTCTGCGTACCATTCTGAGGATCAACCATGGCAGCAAAACCCAGGCCCATCTGCATCGCGACAACCTGGCCACCGGTGATAATTGCCGCTAGAACCAACTGCAAGGTAAAACCCATTAATACCCCAATCAAAAGCTGTTGCCCTAATAATAAAAAGGAAGAAGGGCTGAATATTTCGACGCTGGGTACTGGTGGTATGATGGGTAGTATCATAAAGGTGATCGCTACACTCAAACCCAAGCGAATTTTAACGGGTACGGTACGAGCCGAAAATACTGGGGCAGTCATTAACAACCCGGCGACTCTGAATAACGGCCATAACAAGGTTCCAACAAAGGCCGTAAGCTCACTACTCGATATCACCATCCACAGTCACCCTATCAAAAAAGGGATATCGTGGATGAGTCCACGTGTGTAATCCATTACCAGATTTAATAACCAGGGTCCTGCGATCATTAAGGTTAAAACTGTCACTATTATTTTAGGGATAAAACTTAAAGTCATTTCATTTATTTGGGTTGCGGCCTGAATCATGCTGACAAACAAACCAACCACCAGGGCAGGAATCAACACCACCATTAACATTAGCAAAATAATTTCCAGGGTATTTTGAAAAATTGTTATGACCGTTTCCGGGGACATTATTCTTTATTATCCTCTGACTTTAACTAAACAAAAAAACTGGACGCCAAGGTACCAATAATGATATTCCAGCCATCGACTAACACAAACAGCATGATTTTAAAGGGTAACGATATAATCATGGGCGACAGCATCATCATACCCATCGACATCAAAACGCTGGCAACGACGAGATCGATAATTAAAAATGGAATAAAGAGCAGGAAGCCTATTTGAAAAGCTGTTTTTAATTCGCTGGTGACAAACGCAGGCACCAGAATGCGAAAAGGGATTTCTTCCGCGGTTTTGATGTCATCAATACCCGCAATATCTGAAAACATGGCAATATCATTGGTTCGGGTCTGACTGAGCATGAACTTATGCAATGGTTCACCTGCTTTTGTTACCGCTGTCTGCAGATCAATCTTTTCCTCTACATAGGGTTGGAAGGCGACATCATAAATTTGATTAAAGACCGGCCCCATGATGAAAAAAGTAAGAAAAAAAGCAAGCCCTACCAAGGTTTGTGACGAAGGGGTTTGAACCAGACCAATTGCCTGACGCAAGATAGCCAAGACAATAATAATTCGAGTAAACGACGTCATCATCATGACCGCTGCTGGCAATAAAGTCAGCATGGTCATCAAAATTAAAACCTGGATACTTAACGAATAAGTTTCAGTATCACCATCTTTTTCTACCGTTAACGCAGGAAAACCTTCCTCAGCATAAACAATATCAGGAGTAACAAACACACCAATAACGAGCAGCATTAAAAACCCAAATTGTACTCTGCCTTGAGTCATGTTCTTGATCCTCGCATGTAGCTGTTAAGCTTTTTCGCAAAACTTTCACCGGCAGAATTATCCGAGGAGCCAGCATCTATTTTTTCATCCAACTCATGCAATGTTGTGATTCGACCTGGTGCAACACCAAGCAATAACTGTTTTTCGCCTACTTGTACTAACAGAATTCTTTCACGTTGAGTTAAGCTAATACCACCGACCACCTTTAAGGCCCCGTTCGCCCGAGTATTAACAAAACCAGTGCGCTTTATAACCCACGCCATCGCCAGGATCGCAACAACAACAAACAATAACCCAAGAAATACCTGCGCGAAATCCCCCATACCAACCGGATCGGTAACGGATGGAAGCTGCGGTTTATCGTTTTGTTCGGTTAATGCAAAAAGATTTGATGTGAACAATAAAAATACAGTAATCAGGTAAATTCGCATCTTATTTACCTATATTATTTATTTTAGCTTTTTAACGCGTTCAGCTGGACTGATAACATCCGTTAAACGAATACCAAATTTTTCATTTACCACGACGACCTCTCCATGTGCAATCAATGTCCCGTTCACCTTTATATCAAGTGGTTCGCCGGCCATTCTATCCAACTCAATTACCGAGCCCTGGTTTAACTGTAATAAATTTCGAATGTTTATTTTTGTGCTGCCCACTTCCATCGAGATAGTAACCGGTATATCCAGTATCACTTCTAAATTAACGTCTTCATCAATCGATATACCACCATCAGCAACAAGACTGTCTAATTCTGCTGGCTGCGCGGTCGGTTCTGCACTAGTCTCCGCATCTGAGGCCTCTGCCAGGGCATCGGCCCAATCATCCATCACATCACCGGATTGTTCGTTTTCTAAATCAGTATCACTCATGAATCAACTCCTGCTGCCACTAGTGAAAGACTGTCACCACTAATTTTGGGTCTTTCAACCATTTCTAAAATCTTAACCGCCTTACTGCCCTTATGTACGCCGTAGGTCCCACGAAAAACAGGAACGTCTTCTGCAACAACCGTTATTTTTTCCGGATAATTTAATGGAATTATATCGCCTTCCTGTAAATCTATAATTTCGGATAATGTCAATGTTGTATCCGCAAGTTCACAAGTTAGATTAATTTCCGCACTCTTCACTTCTTCTTTCAATGCGGATATCCATCGATCATCACGCTCTGCGCGATCACTTTGCACGCCTGCATCCAATAAATCCCTTATCGGTTCCAGCATCGAATAAGGCATCACTACATAAAAGTTTCCACCACCGCCATCGAGTTCAACATTGAAACCACTTACCACGACAACTTCAGTCGGGCTAACGATATTGGCGAATTGCGGGTTGACCTCCATGTTTAAAAATTCAAACTCGACATCCATAACCGGCTTCCAAGCTTCAATCAAATCTTTGAATGCTAATTTCAAAACAATTTCGATTACTCTTGTCTCAGTCGCTGAAAATTCACGACCTTCAATTTTTGCATGTCGCCCGGAACCGCCAAAATAATTATCAACGGTAATGAAAACCAATTTTGGATCGATGACACAGAGTGCTTTGCCACGTAGAGGATTTATCTTGACTAGATTTAAACTGGTTGGCACGAATAAACTATGCATGTACTCCGAAAATTTCATCATTTGCACACCGGAGACCGATATCTCTGCGGTGCGACGCAACATATTAAAGATACTGATCCGAAAATAACGTGCGAAACGTTCATTAATCATTTCAAGCGTCGGCATTCGACCGCGTACTATTCGGTCCTGGCTGGCGAAGTCGAATGATCGCGCTACGCCATCAAAGGAAGCAGCCTCGTCTGTTTCAACGTCGCCGCTGTCTACACCGTGTAAAAGTGCATCAATTTCGTCTTGTGATAATAAATCGCTGGTAGCCATAGTTACTCACTGCATAATGAAACTGGTAAAATAAATCTGTTCCACATTTGGAACTGACTCACCTTTAGCTAGTTCTTCACCAGCCTCTTTTAGTTTTGCTGTCATCGACTCGCCAATAATCTCCTGAACAGCGGCAAGTACTTTTCCCTGCAATGCCTCTTTCCCTTGACGTGTCCGAACGTCATCAAATTTTTGCGCGCTTAATATCAATAAGATATTATTTCGAATCACCGGCATATGCGTGATCATCTCGTCCGTGACACGATTATCATAGGTCATTGCTTGCATTTCGATTTGTAGATAGGCCGCTTCGGATTGCTCTTCAAAATTCACGATATATGCCGGTTTCATATTGAAATAAAATGCCTTCTTAACCACTAATTCTTTTTCTTCTTCCACCGTCTCATCAGTTTCATCTTTGCTACTACTGCTGTTACCACCTAACACGCCCATAAAATATAAAACGCCAACGACCACCCCGGTGGTGACTAACATCACCAGCACCATCAAGATGATCATCTTGCCTTTACCGCTTTTGGGGGCCGATTTAGTGTCGAGTTCCAACTCGTCGTCATTCGCCATTACAAGCTCCTATAAATGTCTATAACCTAAGTGCAAAACACATGCCACGGATGTAGCAATATATAAACATTGGAATTCAATGGCTTAGAAGGGAACGCTGGCAAAGTGCCAGCGCTTTGACAGCTAGCCGATTCTCGGTTGCCGAGAATCTGACAAGCGGTGCTATTCGAAGTAAAAAAGGTGAGTCGTTATTAAACTGCTTTGCTTATATCTTCAGAAACGATCATATGCTCGCGGTAGTAGCGCAGTTCTTCAATCGATTCTTTTATGTCATCAAGCGCAAGATGGGCCCCTTTTTTATTAAAGCCCGTCGCTACATTCGGCAACCAGCGTTTCGCCAGTTCTTTTAAGGTACTGACATCCAGGTTGCGATAGTGAAAATAGGCCTCTAACGCCGGCATAGACCTCGCTAAAAAACGCCGATCCTGACAAATACTATTCCCACACATCGGAGAGGTCTTTGCTGCAACAAACTCGGATAAAAATTCGATGGTCGCCTGCTCAGCCTGTTCTTCATTGGTGGAACTGCCTTTAACCCGATCGATCAAGCCGGATTTACCATGTTGTTTGGTATTCCAATCATCCATACCATTCAGCACACTATCGGCCTGATGAATAGCCATCACAGGGCCTTCAGCCAGTACATTGAGATTGGCATCCGTTACTATGGTCGCAATTTCGATAATTAGGTCATTTTGAGTATCTAATCCGGTCATTTCCAGATCGATCCAGATCAAATTGTTTGCATCTTGAGTCATATTTACCCTTTAAAAATAATCAACATCTAACTTGCCATGTATTGTAGCAAAGGCTAATCTGCCCAATAGAAATGCAGTCATGATGAAATAGTAAGCAACTTTTTTACGTCTTTTTCGTCAGAACCAATATAATAGTGTAATTAGGAGTTAATTGTGTGGTTTAGTTATATTTTTCTCGTTGCCTTAGCTGGCGCCATTACCTTGCAGTGGTGGCTAATTCTGCGGCAAAGCAAACATGTTGCCAACAACAAAAATGCTGTCCCCGCGGCGTTTGCAGATAAAATCAGCCTTGAAGAGCACCAGAAGGCCGCCGCTTACACCAGTGCGAAATTGAGCGTTGCTAAAATTGAATTATTTTACGGAGTCGCCGTTTTGCTACTCTGGACTTTTGGTGGCGGCTTGAATCTACTTGATCAACTTTGGGCACCTATTACCAGCGATCCGCTTTGGCTTGGGGTGGCAGTTATGATCAGTTTCATCATTGCCGGTGTTTTTATTGATTTGCCCTTTTCAATCTATCGTACTTTTGTGGTTGAAACCAAGTTCGGTTTTAACAAAATGACCTTTCCACTTTTCATCACTGATTTTATCAAAGGCATTTTGGTAAATTTAATCATTATTACTCCTTTGCTTTGGGTTGTGCTGTGGCTCATGCAGACAGCAGGAAGCTACTGGTGGATCTATGCCTGGGCCGTGATTGTCTCATTTATGCTATTAATGATGTTTATTTACCCTACCTTTATTGCTCCACTGTTTAATAAATTTGCGCTCCTGGATGACGTTAACTTAAAAGAACGTATCGAAAGTTTACTCGAGCGCTGCGGTTTTAAGAGTAAGGGAATCTATATTATGGACGGTTCAAGGCGTTCCAGTCACGGTAATGCCTATTTCACCGGCTTAGGCAATAACAAACGCATCGTTTTTTTTGACACTTTATTGGAATCTCTACAGCCACAAGAGATTGAGGCGGTACTGGCACATGAGCTTGGACATTTCAAACACAAACATATTACCAAACAGTTATTTATGATGTCGTTTCTGATGTTAGGCTCGCTTGCATTACTCGGCTGGCTGATGCAACAGGGCTGGTTCTATTCTGGTTTGGGAGTCACTTCAACCACAACGCATATGGCATTAATCATTTTCATGCTTGTCATGTCCGTATTTGGTATCTATTTTCAACCGGTATTTTCTTTCTTTAGCCGTAAAAATGAGTTTGAAGCGGATGATTTTGCCGCAAAGCAAAGTAATGCAGGCGATCTCATTCATGCGCTGGTAAAACTTTATAAAGAAAATGCCAATACGCTAACGCCCGACCCACTCTATTCTGCTTTTCACGATTCGCATCCACCGGCCCCGGTCAGGGTTGCGTTTTTAACAAGTAAAATGAAAGACAATGATTAACACATATTTAAAAGGAACATTACGTATGAAACTTAAATTAGGAATGATTACTGCTGCCATTATCATTTCAAATAGCAGCTTTGCAGGTGATATCAAACGAGGCCAGGAGTTGCATGACGAAAACTGCATCTCTTGCCATAAATCAATGCAGGGTGGTGATGGTTCTGGGATCTACACGCGTGAAGACCGTCGTATAGATTCTTTTGCCGCATTAACGAAACAGGTTAAGCGCTGTAAAACCAGTCTTGGCGTTTCCTGGCCTGAGCATCAAATTGAAGATGTCATTGCCTACTTGAATGATTCATTTTATAAATTCAAAACAGATAAGTAATGACATCAACAACACTGAACGATTTATTAACCGAGTCGTGCCATCCATTAGCTAAAGGCACAGCGAGTTTAAGCAAACCTGAAACCGAGGAATTGCTGGCTTTAATTTCGGAATGGACTATTTGCAAGGATGGAAAATCCATTAGTCGAAATTATAAATTTAAAAATTACTATGAAACCATGTCATTCGTAAATGTCGCCGCCTGGATTGCCCACCAGCAAGATCATCACCCTGACATACTCCTTACATATAACCATTGTCTGATAACCTACTCCACTCATTCAGTTGATGGGTTATCACGAAATGATTTCATTTGTGCCGCTAAAACAGACGACCTGCGCTAAGTATCTCGGTTCATTATGAGCGAAGAGATAAACAAGCAAATGACTGCGACGGTAATTAGTCATTTTGGTAATGAAGTTCTAATAAATAACCAGGCTAACGAGAATATACGGGCAAAGGTTAAAGCCAGCCTCCCCGCCCTGGTCTGTGGAGATAAGGTTATTTGGCAAGAAAATAAGTTGCATGAAGCCATTGTAATTGAGCTTTTACCTCGCCATGGGTTACTAACCCGTTCCACACAATATTCTGCAGAAAAATTGATTGCCGCCAACGTTGATATTGCTTTTATCATTACGAGTCACAAACCTGCGTTCAAGACGGGATTGCTCGATCGTTATGTCGCGGCCTGTGAATTAGCTGAAATCCAAGTTGCTATTTTGTTCAATAAAATTGATACCATTTCCGACGAGGAATTAGCTAACTATAAATCCATTCTCAAACCTTACCAGGATATTGGCTACCCCGTGCATTATATCAGCGCGAAAAAGCAGCTGGGAATCGATTCATTTAAACAAACCATTCATAATAAGACTGGGGTTTTGGTTGGACAATCGGGTGTTGGAAAATCTTCGATCTTACGAGCCTTGTTTCCGGAAGCGAACCCTAAAATTGGCGACATCTCGATTAAAACCAATAAAGGCAAACACACGACCACATACAGCGAGCTCTACGCGCTTGATGACCATTCATTTTTAATTGATTCACCTGGAATACGCGAATTCGGATTAAATATTGATGAACCCGAATCACTTGCTTATGGCTTCAGGGAATTCCAGGCATTCCTGGGACAATGTCAGTTTCGTGATTGCAAGCATACCACCGAACCTAAGTGTGCTATTTCGCAGGCGGTAAAAGAAAATAAGATAACTCAACAACGTTGGGACAGTTATAAAGGCATTCTAGCCTCCCTGTCAGAATAAAGAGTTTACTTTAGTTTGTTTTTAACCTTTTTTTAATATCTTTTGGTTTTACACCACCTCGTCCGGCTAACAATCCGATGGCAATTTCTGTTTCTTTATTTAACACCACAATACTGATTCGACGATTGATTGGGCTGTTAGGCCGTGCCTTATCAAATAATACTGAATCAGATAAACCAATCACCTGGCCGATTTTACTGGATTTCATCCCGCCTTTTACCAATTCACGACGCGCCGCATTCGCGCGGTCGGCTGATAACTCCCAATTGCTGTAGGCACGTCGTTCTTCAAACGAACCATATTCGACATAAATATATTTGGTGGCAAAAGGTGATGAGTCGGTATGACCGGTGATGCTGACATGATTCGGGACGGTATTGATTATTCTACCGATTTTTTTCAAAATTCTTCGCGTATGCGCCTTTAAAATTGCACTACTGGAATCAAACATCGGCCTGTTCTTTTTATCGACTATCTGGATACGTAACCCCTGTGGTGTCACATCAATAAATAATTGATCTTTAAACTTACTCAGCGCCTGACTTTTTATAATGGCCTCTTTTAGATTAGCCAACAGGGTATCAAGTCGTTTTTGATCCACCGCACGTTCTTGATCAGATATGACGGGTTCTTTTTCATCCTTCTTATCTTTCTTATCTTTTTCTTCATTCCGGCTGTTCTTATCCTTATCGGTCTCCTTGTCGCCTTTCTGATCACTGTCATTATCTTTTTGTTGAAAAGACTTTTTATTTTCATCGCTGGGTGCTTTTTTCAATTTACTGCTGCGAGGGATCTCCATCGCCCCACCCATTTTGATCATACTGGTGCTCGCGCCGCCTGGTCCTTGGGTCCCGGTTGGATTACGAAACCAGTCAGCAATACCTTCACGCACGTGGTGCGAGCTTCCGCCTAACAACCACATCAATAGAAAAAAGGCCATCATCGCCGTAACGAAATCGGCATAGGCCACCTTCCAGGCACCACCATGATGACCATGGCCGCCTTTCTTGATTTTTTTAATGATTATCGGTTGTTGCTTATCGTCCACGATAGGCTCCGTAGCGGAAGGATTACTTCTGTTCTTTGATGTGTTCTTCTAGTTCTGAAAAGCTAGGCCGAACACTACTGGCCAGTACTTTACGACCAAATTCAATGGCAATCTGCGGGGTATAACCATTCAACGTTGCCAGGATACAGGTCTTGGCACAGCCAAACATCATGCCATCTTCTTCGACTCGCCCCTCCATGGCTTTTGCCATTGGCCCAACAAATCCATAAGCAAATAAAATACCCAGGAAAGTACCCACCAATGCAGCACCTACTTTTTGACCGAGTACTTCAGGGGGTTCACTGATAAAGCCCATGGTAATCACCACGCCCATGACCGCGGCTACGATACCGAAACCGGGTAACCCATCCGACATCGTGGTTACTGCGGTCGGTCCTGCCTCCGCTTCATGGTGGTGTGTTTCCAATTCGACATCCATCAGGCTTTCCAGCTCAATGGCATTCATGTTACCGCCCACCATCAAGCGTAAATAGTCGCAAATGAAATCGGTCATGTGGTGGTTTTTGGAAATACTGGGAAACTGGTTAAAGATTTCACTTTCGTGCGGCTCGTCGATATCGGTTTCCAGTGCCATCAGGCCTTCCTTGCGCGCCTTGGCAAACAGGTTATGCATCAGGGTCAGCAGATCCATGTAAGCTGACTTCTTGTACTTACTGCCTTTTAATATCCCAACTAGACCGCTAGCCGATGCTTTTAAAACAGAAGGAGGATTGGAAATAATAAAGGCACCGGTTGCGCCCCCCAAAATAATCATGAGTTCAGGTGGGTGCCATAATGCCAACAATTGTCCACCCGAAATGATGAACCCACCAAATACGCAAACAATAACAAAAAGAATACCAAAGATGACTTTCATGAGTGTCCTAATTCCCTATTAGTCTCACCGACTCCACAAGGAATTTATCGTCTGGAATAGCTGAAACTTAAGAAATTCAACTAAAATCGACCGCAGCACAATGACTTGGTTAAAGTTGGCCGCAAATTATTCCGATAATGGTATAAGCGCTATGAAAGCATAACTTTTAACCAGTTTTACGACCTAAACGGCCAAAATCATGCCCGCCACTACGATCACGGATTGGATTACACACGTAAAAGATAAGCCTATTCCCGTGCTATCTCGTACGCTCGATATTTTGCAGCAAAAGTGTAAATTAGATAATGCTCCGCTTAATGATATCGTCGATATCGTCGAGCAGGATCCTGGCTTAACCGCGCAATTATTGCGTCACTGTAATCACAGTGATGGTCATCGTTTACAAAAAGAAATTATCTCGGTACAGCAGGCAATTATGCTGGTTGGTATGAATCAACTTTCTAATATAGCCAAGACACTGCCAAGACTTGAAAAGACACTTTCGGAAACCGCACAGAACCAGGTTTTACGCACTTTTTGCCGAGCCACGCATGCAGGATTCCAGGCAGTATATTGGGCAAAACTTCGACGTGATATGACACCGGATGAAGTATTTGCTGCCACTCAACTTCATTTCTTAGGCGAAATGATCTTAGCCATTCATGCCCCGGAACAATTATTGGCTGCCTTTAAATTACGTCGGGAGAAAAACATTTCATCAGAAGAGGCACAATACATAACCCTGGGGTTTACCTTGGATCAGTTATCCTTAGCAATTGCAGAGGCCTGGCAGTTACCGTTACTGGTTCGAGAAGCCTTACAGTCTGAGAACGCAAGTAACCCACGCGGTTTCGGTATCATGATGGCCGTTCAGTTATCCAGAAGCGCAACCATTGATTGGTATAGCGAAAAAATGACTGGCATTTATGAACATATGTCTGAGCTATTGAACACAAGCATAAACGATATATCGCGACAATCGCATAAGTTAGCGATTGAAATTGCTCAAAATAATCAATTCGAAGGTGTCTTGCAGGCCGCAACCTTATTACCCAGGGTACAAAGTAAAGAAACACCTTCACAAGTTAAACAAACTATTTCAAAAGATTATCAAGCCGATATTTGTCTGATGCCACAAGTCAGTATTTTACGGGCTACCATGGAAAAACTTCGCGATGCGGTCAAGACGCGTCAGGATGAATCAAATTTACTAAATATATGCCTGCAGGGATTACATGATGGTATTGGTTTAAATCGTGTTGTATTTGCCAAACTGGACTCAAAACATCATCAACTATCAGCATCGGTCAGTATCGGCACGGATAACGATCCGGTATTTAACCAATTTAGCATTGCATTACAGGAAAAAGACTTATTCGGGATGTTATTAAAAAAGTCACAAGCTATTTGTATAAATGACTCAAATCGAAATAAATTTTGGGCATTGGTACCCGAGAAATTTCAAAAAATTATTGGCACCAATAGTTTTGTCGCAATGTCAATTTTTTTAAATAATATCCCGGTTGGAATTATGTATGCTGATAGACATACCAGTTCCTGTCAGGTAGATGAATCCAGCTATCAATATTTTAAAAAATTATGTCGAAGTTATTCCGATGCCGTTGTGAAAACCGCGCAAGTTCACTGAACATCCTGGCGTCCTGAAAACGCATGCGATAAAGTTGAGCCATTCACATATTCAAGCTCACCGCCAATCGGTACACCATGTGCAATGCGAGTTACGCGAATATCGGTATCCGCTACCATCTCGGCTATGTAATGGGCCGTCGCTTCACCCTCAACGGTTGAATTAGTTGCTAAAATAATTTCTTCTATCGAGTCTGCAATCAGACGTTTTGCTAAAACATCCAGGCCTATCTCGGCAGGACCCAGTCCATCTAAAGGCGATAGATGCCCCATTAAAACAAAATACAAGCCTTTATAATCCGTGGCCTGCTCTATCGCTAAAATATCGGCTGGCGTTTCGACGATACACAATTGCTTTGTTTGGCGCGATGTATTTGCACAGATGTGGCAACGTTCGTCTTCAGTAAATGCTCGACACCAGTCACAATGGCCAATTTTTTCAACCGCCTCAGCTAAGGTCTGTGACAAGACCATCGCCCCTTCTCGATCACGCTCGAGTAAGTGGTAGGCCATTCGTTGTGCTGACTTGGGACCGACTCCCGGCAAGCATTTAAACGCCGAGATCAATTGTTCGATAAGCGGACTCACAAAACTTTCTTAATCTTAAAACGGCATTTTAAAACCAGGCGGTAAATCCATTCCACCGGTAACACTGGACATTTTATCTTGTGATGTTTTCTCCACCTGGCGTACGGCATCATTTACTGCTGCAGCAATCAAATCTTCTAACATATCTTTGTCATCACCCATCAGACTGTCATCGATGCTAACGCGTTTGACATCATGACGCCCGGTCATAACCACTTTAACCATGCCTCCGCCGGATTGACCTTCTACTTCGAGTTGCGCAACTTCCTCCTGCATTTTCTGCATATTTTCCTGCATCTTTTGCGCTTGTTTCATTAAGTTGCCTATGCCACCTTTCATCGTATTGTCCTCTAACTTTTATTTCGGTTGAATTGTATCGGTATTAATTGTTGCTGAAAACGTATCCATGATCTTATTTACATTCGAATCACTTTCCAGAGATTTTTTTGCATCATCCAGACGGGCCTGGTTCTCACGTTCCAGTTTCATTGCCGGTGTTTCTGTCTCACCTTGTTTTACTTTAATATCTAAAACGAAGTTATCGCTATAAACCTGATTCAGCGCTTCTGTTAAACGCTCATGTCGTTCTTTGGTTAACAGGTTTTCATAACTGGGATTTAGCATCAAGGTTAATTGCTCGCTGCCATTTTCATTTTTCGCGCGCGCAACCATACTGCAATTCATCGCCAATTGGTTAAGCACACCATTGAGATTCATTTGGGTTACCGCATCAGCCCACTCATCTAAACTTGTGTTGGCCGACGAATTAGCGGTTGCGGTTGCAGGCGGGGTTGATGTCGAGGGGGCCGCAGGTGATTCAGCCATTGGCACTGCCTGCGTTTTTGAAATGGGTGCCGATGATGTCGGCGCTGTCGAGATAGGACTCACCGGTGATGCCGGTAATGAATTCGCATCCACTGGCTTAAACGCCAGCATGCGTAATAATGTCATCTCAACACCAATCGCCGGATCCGGAGCATGATAGAGATCACGACGACCGTTGATTCCAATTTGATAAAATAATTGTATGTCCTCAGCAGATAACTGCGTCGCTAGATCACGCAAAACCTGTTCATCGCCCATTGAGGCATCATAGGCCGACGGAATTTTTTGGATCAAAGCCAGATAATGCAAAATCGATAGCAAACTGGCCAACACATCAGAATAATCCGGCGCCGTTGTTTTTAATTCCGTAATAACCTGATACAGACGTTCACTATCACGTACCGCAAGCGCAGATAGTATTTGATATAAATGGGTTTGTTCTATCGTACCCAACATCGCTTTGACATCGGCTTCCTGCACATTTCCAGAACCGTAGGCAATCGCTTGATCTAATAAACTCAACGCATCCCGCATACTACCATCAGCCGCCTGAGCTAAATGGTGTAAGGCCGCTTTTTCGAATTCGATGTTTTCCAGTCCAAGTAATTTCTCTAGATACTGGTTAATCATCTCCGGATGCAGGCGACGTAAATTAAATTGCAGGCAACGCGATAAGATAGTGACGGGAAGTTTTTGTGGATCGGTCGTCGCCAATAAAAACTTAACATGTTCCGGTGGTTCTTCCAGGGTTTTGAGTAAGGCATTGAAGCTGTGATTTGACAGCATGTGTACCTCATCCACCAGATAAACCTTATAGCGACCACGCGTGGGGGCGTATTGAACATTATCAAGCAATTCGCGCGTGTCTTCGACCTTGGTGCGTGAAGCAGCATCCACTTCGATGAGATCGATAAAACGACCTGCATCGATTTCCTGACAGGTAGAACATTCACCGCAGGGCGTTGAACTAATCCCCGTCTCACAGTTTAAGGATTTCGCAAAAATACGGGCCAGCGTCGTCTTGCCAACGCCGCGTGTCCCAGTAAACAAAAAAGCATGATGGATACGACCGCTATCGAGCGCATTAGACAAGGCACGCAACACATGCTCCTGGCCAACCATTTCTTCAAATTTTCGGGGACGCCATTTACGGGCTAAAACTTGATAACTCACACTCGTCTTCTATGCAGCAAATGAAACCCTATTCTAACCCCAAGCCCTGCGAGGCGCATCTACTTATATAGTATAAGGAGAATCAGGAGGAATAGAATGTCGGTTCGCTGGAAAATTAGGGTTTAGAATTAGGTGGCGCGCTACCCGCTACACCCCGGCACCCGATCCACTACCCCTAAACTGTCTCGATCCAGGTGCGGCTCCATTACGGGTCCGGGCTGAGGGGAGCAATTTCTAGCGCGATCGAATCACATCCAACAGAGCGGCGGTTAGTTTGAAACCTAAGATTAAATAGGGTGGCGCTCGCACCCGCTACACCCCGGCACCCGAATCCATTACTACCGTTGCTCCCTTCCGGGCCTGGCGGGGTTTGCAATTT
>CAMYMO010000003.1 GCA_947259425.1 uncultured Ectothiorhodospiraceae bacterium
TTCGAATGGGTTCGCGGCTGGTTTATGACCGGATTCCCATGGTTGAACCTCGGTTATGCCCATATTAATACCCCATTGGCGGGCTATGCCCCCATTGTTGGTGTGTATGGTTTATCGTTGTTGTCGCTATTGATATCGGCAAGTATTTGTTTGCTCTTAGCGGTTAAAAAATTATTAGTGCCGATGATAGTTGTACTTGTCGTGGGACTGTTTGCCACAGGTTGGGGTTTGAATCAGTTTCAGTGGACTGAAAAATCGGGTCAGCCAATCAAAGTTGCCATCGTTCAGGCCAGTCTGCCGCAAATTACCAAATGGGATCCCGAGCAAATTCGACATCGTATGGATGTTTATGCCGAGATGACGGAACCCTTATGGGGAGAATATGAGCTCATAATGTGGCCGGAAAATGCGTTGACCATATTATGGCAAGATGCGCCACTTTTTTATAAAGATAAATTACAGGATCGTGCAGTCGCGTCTAATACGGCGTTGGTTATTGGTGTACCGTATGGTGATGTAGATACCCAGTACCACAGTTCATTAATTGTGCTCGGGACTCAACCGGATGTGTATCATAAACGACACCTGGTGCCGTTTGGTGAATACGTACCATTACCTGAATTCGCAAAAAAACTGGCTGGTTTTTTTCAGTTACCGATGTCAGGATTTAGTCCCGGAGAGCAAGACCAATCCGGTTTAGACGTGGCTGGATATAAAATGGCCCCGACGATTTGCTATGAAGATGCCTTTGGTGAGGAGTTGATCGATTTCTTACCGGAGGCGGCGGTGCTGATTAATGGCAGCAATAATGCCTGGTACGGAAAATCATGGGCTGCGCACCAGCATTTACAGATTGCTCGAATGCGAACCATTGAGACTCAACGTCAATCGATTCGTTCGACCACGACCGGGATCTCTGCCTTGATTGATGAACATGGCCAATTGATGCAGGAAACCAAATTACACGAACAAACCATCCTGCGTGGGATGGTGCAGCCGCTTCAAGGTGCCACCCCTTATGTGCAATGGGGGAACTGGCCGGTACTCATTTTCATGTTTGCTATCCTGGTATTATTATTGGTGAGGACGGTACGACTTCGTGCACAGCAAGGCTGATTTAAGCCGGGCTATCAGGTATATTTAATCAAAACTTAGACAGACTAGATAACAAATGAAAGAACAATACGAACCGAAGATCATCGAACAGGTTGTGCAGGATTATTGGCAGGCCAACAAAACCTTCAGTGTCACCGAGGACCCTGGCAAGGAAAAATATTATTGCCTGTCCATGTTTCCCTACCCAAGCGGTCGATTGCATATGGGGCATGTACGTAACTACACGATTGGTGATGTGATCAGCCGTTATCAACGCATGTTGGGGAAAAATGTATTACAACCGATGGGCTGGGATGCGTTTGGCCTGCCGGCTGAGAATGCGGCAATTAAAAATAATGTCCCGCCTGCGGCCTGGACGCGTGACAATATCGACTACATGCGTGATCAGCTTAAACAGTTGGGTCTGGGTTATGACTGGGATCGTGAGTTGGCCACCTGTGATCCGGATTATTATCGGTGGGAGCAGTGGTTCTTCACGCGCTTATTTAAAAAGGGTTTGGTTTATAAAAAAACCTCGCCGGTGAACTGGTGTCCAAATGATTTGACCGTATTAGCCAATGAACAGGTCATTGATGGCAAATGTTGGCGCTGTGACAATGAAGTTGAACGCAAAGATATTCCGCAGTGGTTTATGAAAATTACCGATTATGCAGATGAATTATTAAACGAACTGGATAATCTGGAAGGCTGGCCGGAACAAGTGGTGACCATGCAGCGTAACTGGATTGGTCGTTCGCAAGGCGTGGATATCGTCTTTGATATTGTCGATTCAAAAGAGAAATTAAAAGTCTTTACCACGCGCCCGGATACGTTAATGGGGGTGACCTATGTTGCGGTTGCTGCCGAACATCCATTGGCACATCAAGCAGCAAAATTACACAGCAATGTCGCGGCCTTTATAAAAGAATGTGCTGCGGTGGGCACGGCCGAAGCCACAATTGAAAAGTTGGAGAAAAAAGGCATCGATACCGGCTTAAAGGCGATTCATCCGATTACTGGGCAGAAAGTGCCAGTGTTTATCGCGAATTTTGTATTGATGGGTTATGGCGAAGGGGCGGTGATGTCGGTTCCGGCCCATGATCAACGTGATTGGGAATTTGCTACTAAATATGGTTTGCCTATCCAGCAGGTGATTGCGCCAGCGGATGATAATACAGATGTTGAGGTTGATCTGAAGTCAGCGGCTTTTGTTGATAAAGGTAATCTCGTTAACTCTGGAGAATTCGATGGTTTAACGTCATCTGCGGCATTTGACAAGATCGCTGAAAAGCTTGCAAAACAAAACAAAGGTAACAAACGTATTACCTTTCGTTTACGCGATTGGGGTGTATCACGCCAACGCTATTGGGGAACACCGATCCCGATTATTAATTGTAAAAAATGTGGCGAGGTGCCGGTCGCTGATAAGGATTTACCGGTTAAGTTACCTGAAGACATTGAATTTGATGGCGTGGGTTCACCGATTAAAAAAATGTCCTCGTTTTACAATACCAAGTGCCCGAAGTGTGGTGGCAAGGCAGAACGTGAAACCGATACTTTTGATACCTTCATGGAATCATCGTGGTATTACGCACGTTATACCTCGGTCGATAACAATAAAGCCATGCTCGATGAGCGTGCAAAATATTGGTTACCAGTCGATCAATACGTTGGCGGAATAGAACATGCCATCTTACATTTACTTTATGCGCGCTTTTTTAACAAACTTATGCGCGATGTCGGTCTGATTGATAATGATGAGCCGATTGATAATCTGTTAACGCAGGGTATGGTTGTAGCGACCACCTTTTATAGAGAAAAGGATGGGAAGAAAGAATATTTCAGTCCAGCCGAAGTGGACACGGAAGTTGATCGTAAGGGGCAAATAGAAAGAGCAATATTGCTGGCTGATTCAAAACCGGTTGTGGTCGGGTCCGTAGAAAAGATGTCAAAATCGAAAAGTAATGGCGTCGACCCCCAACATCTCATCGAAGAATATGGTGCGGATACAGCGCGATTGTTTATCATGTTTACCGCACCGCCCGAACAAAGCCTGGAATGGTCCGATACCGCAGTCGAAGGTTCATTTCGATTCTTACGACGTCTATGGCGAGTGATCTTTGATCACGTGCAATCCGGTCCGACCGTTGAATTAGATGTGGCTCAATTAAATGATAAACAAAAGGCTTTGCGCCGCCAGCTACATGCGACGATCAAAAAGATCTCGGATGATGTCGGCAGACGGTTTACGTTTAATACTGCGATTGCTGCGGTGATGGAGTTGATGAATACGATTGGAAAATTTGATGATCGTAGTGAGATGTCCCGAGCCATCTTGCAAGAGGCGTTTGAATCGATCATCCTGATGTTGTCGCCCATTGTTCCGCATTTTAGTCATAGCCTGTGGTCTGAATTATCACCAGGAGCCCGCAGCATTGAAGATCAAGCTTGGCCGGCCTTTGATGAGTCAGCATTAGTTCGTGACGAATTGGAAATGATTGTGCAAGTTAATGGTAAATTACGTGGACGCATCTGTGTTCCGGCTGATGCCGATCGTAATGAGGTTGAACAAACGGCATTAGCCGACGAAAATGTTAAACGTTTTGTAGAAGGGCTGGCCATAGTTAAAGTTATTGTTGTGCCCGCTAAATTGGTGAATATTGTTGTTAAGTAATGTTCAAATAATTGCTCGTGGTTTAGTACTGCTTAGTTTAGTGCTATCGATCTCGGCCTGTGGATTTCGACTGCGTGGCAGTATCGAGGTACCTGATGTTCTGCAACAAACACATATCTCAGGTCTTGCCGAGTTTTCCGATTTAAACCAGGAATTAAAGCGAGTCTTGCAGCGATCAGGCTCAGAAGTATTACTTAGTTCTGGAAATGCAAAGTCGATCATTACGATTTCTGGTGAAAATTTCCGCCGTCGAGCTTTATCGGTTGATGCTGTCGGACAGGCATCGGAATATGAGTTATATTATCGATTTAATTTCGGTATCAAAAGCTCAGACGGAGAAGAAATAGTTCCTAACCAAGCAATTAGTGTCACCCGCGATTATCAGTTTGATCCCAACAATGTCCTTGCTAAAGATGCTGAAGAAGCCCAAATTCGCGCAGATATGGTGAAGTTTTCGGTTCGACAAATGATGCGCCGGGTAAATTCTCAATTAAAAAGTAAACAAACACAATAATTTCAAATTTGTTGAGAATATGAAAATCCCCTTTCAACAATTAAATGCTCACTTATCCAAACCACTGCTACCCGTTTACTTTGTTTCTGGCGATGAACCATTTCAGGTCGATGAAGCCTGCCGATTAATTCGTGATGCTGCCCAGCAACAGGGTTTTAGTGAACGGCAGATTTTTCATGTGGATCAAAAATTTGACTGGTCATTATTGGCAATGGAAGCAAATAACCTGTCGCTATTTTCAGAAAAAAAATTGATCGAGTTGCGCATTCCTAATGCCAAACCCGGTCGAGACGGGACTAAAGCATTACAGCAATATAGTGAATCGTTAGCTGAAGACACTATTTTACTCATCAGCGCCGGTAAACTGGAAGCCGCACAGACGAAATCAAAATGGTTAAAAAGTCTCGAGCAGGCCGGAGTGTTGTTACAGATTTGGCCAATTGAACTTGGCCGTCTACCACAATGGATTCAGCAACGTCTCAATTTGCGAGGTTTGTCCGCACCGAATGAGGCGCTCAAGATTCTGGCGGATCGGGTCGAAGGGAACCTGTTAGCCGCGGATCAGGAATTCGAAAAGTTATTATTACTTTATGGAGAAGGGGCATTATCTACGGAACAAATCCAGTCGGCGGTCAGTGATAGTGCTCGCTACGATATTTTCAGCTTTGCGGATGCGGCCTTGTCTGGCGACCCTGAACGCGTTGCCAAGTTGCTATTCGGCTTAAAGGCCGAAGGTGTTGAGGCGGTTTTGATGCTTTGGGCTTTGCATCGTGAGATTCGTAGCCTGTATCTAATCCAGGAAGAAATGCTGCATGGCAATAACCTCAACAGTGCTATGGCGGCACAACGCGTATGGGATAAACGTAAGCCTTTGATAAGTCGAGCGATTCAACGAGGTTCATTGTCTGAATCCGGGAAATGGCTGCACCAATGCCAACAATTAGATCGTATAATTAAAGGACAAAGAGCAGGCAAAGCCTGGGATGAATTGTTAGAATTAGCACTACAGGTGTCTGGCCAAGCGCTGATCGTTTCGGCCTAACGCGGATGGTAACACCGAAAAACAAGCGACGTGTTTAAGGTGACGTTTGGTAAAAATCGCTTTGAGATTTAGAGGCTTTTTTAGATTTTGAGGCTTTCTTTTTTGATATAGAGAAGTTCTATGGATGCAAAATTCGATATAAAACAATATATGACACAACTGGGTATGCAAGCCAGAAAGGCTTCGCGTGAGTTGATAAAGGCCACGACGAATCAAAAAAACAGTGCCTTATTAGCGATCGCCAACACCATTGAGTCAAGTAAAGACACACTATTGTTAGAGAATCAAAAAGATCTGGATGCCGGGGCTAAAAAAGGCCTGGATGCTGCTTTATTAGATCGTTTGGCGCTGGATGATGAGCGAATCGCATCAATGGCAGAAGGTGTTCGACAAATAGCCGCGTTGGCCGATCCAATTGGTGAAATCAACGATTTAAAATTTATGCCATCCGGCATACAAGTTGGGCAAATGCGTGTTCCCTTGGGTGTCATCGGAATCATTTATGAGTCCCGCCCGAATGTGACCATCGATGCCGCTGCGTTGTGTTTAAAGTCGGGTAATGCGGCCATCCTGCGCGGTGGTTCTGAAGCCACATATTCTAATCAGGCCCTGGCCAGCTGTATTGCCGAAGGTCTGAAAGCAGCGAAACTACCGACTGCTTCAGTGCAAGTCGTTGAAACCACGGATCGTCAGGCCGTCGGCGAATTGATTACGATGCCGGAATTCGTTGATGTGATTGTACCTCGTGGCGGCAAAGGCCTGATTGAACGAATCAGCAAAGATGCAAATGTGCCTGTGATTAAACATTTACATGGAGTTTGCCATGTCTATATCGATGCTAAGGCCGATCTGGATAAGGCGATTGCGGTTGCCTTTAATGCCAAGACACAGCGTTATGGTACCTGTAACACCATGGAAACTTTGCTGGTTGATAGTGCTGTTGCGAAAGAGGTGTTGCCAAAGCTGGTTAGCCTATATGACAAAGAAGGTGTTGAAATTCGAGGATGTGCCCAGACTCAAGCCCTGGTTGCTAATGTGAGCGCCGCTACCGATGAGGATTGGGATACGGAGTATTTAGCGCCAATATTATCGATTAAGGTAGTGGATGGTCTGGATGACGCGATTGAGCATATTCATCATCATAGTTCAGGCCATACCGAGTCAATCATCACTGAAGATTTGACTAAGGCACGTCGATTTTTAACCGAAGTCGACTCCAGTTCGGTAATGGTTAATGCTTCAACCCGGTTCGCCGATGGTTTTGAATATGGTCTGGGTGCTGAGATTGGTATCAGTACCGATAAAATACATGCACGTGGGCCGGTTGGTTTACATGGCCTGACCTCGCAAAAATACATCGTTTTTGGTGATGGTCATATTCGTGGTTAAAGTTGTAATGTTGTTCTAATGATTGGAATTTATGGCGGTACATTTGACCCTGTACACTACGGACACCTCAGACCAGCGATCGATGTTTACACTGAACTTGGCCTTTCTGAAGTACGTTTAATTCCTGCTGGTGTGCCTGCTCATCGAGATTTACCTGTGGCGAGTCCGGAGCAACGTTTTCAGATGTTATTGATGGCGATTGATAAGGTCGCAGGTTTGAGCATTGATGATCGCGAGATACAACGAGATGGACCTTCGTATATGATCGATACGATCAGGAGTCTGCAAGCAGAATTTGCTAATGAAAAATTTTGTTTAATCGTGGGAATGGATGCCTTTATCGGCTTTGAATCATGGCGGGAATGGAAGTCTATTGTTGAACTGGTCAATATTGTCATTACCTATCGACCCAATTTTGATATCAATTCCATTGCTGAATCCGAACTGAAAAAATATATTCATGGTGCACAGACCAAGAATAAGGATGAGTTTTTAGCAAGCCCGGCCGGGCATTGTTATTTTTGTCCAGTTACCCAATTGGATATTTCTGCGACAAAGATTCGAGCTCTGGTGAAAAAAGAGAACAAACTAAATTTTTTGCTGCCGGACGTGGTGATAGCTTACCTGCAGCAAAACCAGATATATCAATAAGAGAATATTTATGGATAGTAAAAAACTAACTGATCTTGTCGTTAACGCCCTTGAAGACATTAAAGGGATCGACATTAAAGTATTTGATGTACAAGATAAAACAACGATTACGGATGTAATGGTGATTGCTTCAGGAAACAGTAATCGTCAGGTTAAAGCCTTGGTCGATTCGGTCGTGGTCAAATGTAAAGAAAATGATATGCGGCCGTTGGGCGTAGAGGGTACTGATGCTGGCGAATGGGCGTTAATTGATTTGGGTGATGTCGTGGTGCATGTTATGCAACCATCAATTCGTGATTTTTATAATATCGAGAAACTTTGGGGTGAAGAAAGCCCCAATCCGTCTGAACATCAAGAGGCGGATCATTCTAATTAGATGCGAATTCAGATCATTGCAGTTGGTGAACGGATGCCAGGCTGGGTTCAGCAAGGTTATCAGGAATACATCAAACGGATCGCTAGTGGTATTACGATTAGCCTGACTGAGATCAGTGCTGAAAAGCGCGGCAAATCTTCGAATACACAAACCATTTTGGTAAAAGAAGCTCAACGTATGTTGCAAGCGGTTGCTAAAAATCATTATGTTATAGCCTTGGATAAGGGTGGGCAAAGTTGCTCTACTGAGATGCTGGCCGATAAGATTCGGGGCTGGCAACAAGATGGGACCAATATCAGTTTTTTGATTGGTGGGCCCGAAGGAATGACCGCGGAGTTGTTGCAAAAAGCACAGACGAAAATGTCGTTTTCAGCAATGACCTTTCCTCATCCCATCATTAGAGTCATGTTGGCCGAGCAATTATATCGAGCTTATTCTATTATTAATAATCATCCCTACCATAAGTAAACTGCATAGATGGACGTCGATTTATATCTAGCCTCGCAATCCCCTCGACGTCAACAGCTGCTCGAACAAATTGGCGTCCGATTTGCGGTTAAAATAGCAAATATCAATGAGACACGCCTGGCAGATGCCCCCCCTGAACAGCATGTGAAACGGCTGGCATTTGAGAAAGCGAACGCTATCTGGAACTCATTGTCAGAATCTATAAGGCGACCGGTACTTGCCGCGGATACGGTCGTTTGTCTCGACGGTGAAATATTAGGCAAGCCTATGGATCAGGCATCCGCCGCTCTGATGTTGCGTTCACTCTCAGGTCGTGAGCATCAGGTTTTCACTGGAATCGCACTGATTAGTGAGAGACATTCAGTTTGTGTTAATGTCTCAACCGTAAGGTTTCGAGAACTGACTCAAACGGAAATTGATGAATATTGGGCAACTGGCGAGCCTGAAGACAAAGCAGGCGGCTATGCGATTCAGGGAAGGGCCGCAACGTTTGTATCCCATCTCAGTGGCAGTTATTCCGGAGTGGTGGGATTACCATTGTATGAAACTGCCCAGTTATTATCAGAATATAATATACCTATATGGCAAAATTAAACTATGAGTGAAGAACTACTAATAAATATTACTCCACAAGAAGCACGCATTGCCTACATTGAAAATGGTGTGTTGCAGGAAGTTCATATTGAACGGACCAGCAAGCGAGGTATTGTTGGCAATGTGTATAAAGGCAAGGTCAGCCGTGTATTACCAGGCATGCAAGCTGCTTTTATTGATGCGGGTTTAGAACGTACTGCTTTTTTACATGCTTCAGATATCGCGCAAGAGATTGATGAAGAAGATCCTAGCCCAAATCCTAAAACAGAAGGGCAGATCGTAGACCTGTTAACCGAGGGCCAGGAGGTGGTTGTCCAGGTTGTTAAAGATCCGATCGGCACTAAAGGCGCACGCTTAACCACTCAGATCTCGATACCATCACGCTTTTTGGTTTTTATGCCTGGCGCTCAGCATATCGGCATTTCTCAAAAAATTGAAGATCCGGATGAACGACAACGACTAAAAGAGATTATCCAAAATCATGCTGAAGCGTATAAACCTGGTGGGTATATCGTCAGGACTGTGGCCGAAGGTGTGAGCGAAGAGGCCTTGATTAAGGATATTTTATTTTTACAGAGGTTATGGACCGCGATTGAAGAAAAACAAAGTACGGAACCAACCGGTGGCTTATTACATGAGGATCTACCCTTGGTGATGCGAACCATGCGCGATTTGGGGGATACCGATTTAGAAAAGATCAGGATCGACTCCAGAGAGACATCGGATAAGGTTAATAAGTTTGTCGATAAATTTATCCCGGAATTAACCAACCGAATCGAACACTATCCGGGTGAGCGCCCCATTTTTGATATTTATGGTGTCGAAGATGAAATTATCAAAGCTTTGCAACGTAAGGTTCAACTTAAGTCAGGCGGTTATCTGATCATCGATCAAACTGAAGCAATGACAACAATTGATGTCAATACCGGGGCATTTGTTGGTCACCGCAATCTTGAAGAAACGATCTTTAAAACCAACCTGGAAGCCACGCAGGCCATCGTACGTCAATTACGCTTACGTAATCTGGGTGGGATCATTATTATCGATTTTATTGATATGACGGATCTGGAGCATCGGCGTCAGGTATTGCGCGCATTAGAGAAAAATTTGGATCGTGATCATGCCAAGACCTATATTAGTGAGGTATCGTCACTTGGTCTGGTTGAGATGACACGTAAAAGAACTCGCGAATCACTTGAGCATATACTGTGTGAGACTTGTCCAACCTGCAGTGGTCGTGGATCGTTGATGACTGCCGAAACCGTTTGTTTTGATATATTTAGAGAGATCCTGCGTGAGGCCCGACAGTTTGATGCGCAACAATTGCTGGTATTAGCTTCACAATCAGTTATCGATACGCTGGTTGATGAGGAGTCGACCAGTTTTGCCGAGCTCGAGGAATTTATTGGTAAACCGATCAAACTACAGGTTGAGGCCGAATATACACAGGAACAGTTTGACGTTGTCTTAATGTAATTTGGTTTTTAAGAGTTAACTATGAAATGGATTAAAACCACTTATCATTTGTGTTACCACACCTTTTGGTACACAGTAGTGGCCTTTATCCTGGTTGTTGCCATCGGTATTTCTATTATTCGTTTATATCTTCCAGATGTAAAAGAACACCGGGAAGCGATAGAAGAGTTTGCCAGTACTATCCTTGAGCAGGATGTATTGATCGAATCCATGGAAGCTAAATTAAGTGGTTTTACGCCGACCATAATTTTTAATGATGTTTATTTGCTTGATGAGTCTGGAACGGAAACCATTGTTCATTTTGAACAGGCGCGGTTGACTATCGATCTAATAAGAAGTCTCTATAATCTCAAGCTTGTACCGGAAAGCTTCACTGTAATCGGTGTCCAACTGGGTATCCATCGAAATGACAAAGGTAATTTTACCATTCAGGGACTGGATGTCGGTAAACTTGGCGATCAATTCTCGTCAGAAAAGAAAAGCGATGAGAATGAAGAATTGGCTCGGTGGTTTTTTGAAAGAAGTCGATTGTCGATAAAAAATAGTACGGTCGTATGGAATGATAACCAGAATGACAAACGTATTCAATTTGATAATGTAAACTTTCATTTGTTAAATGATGATGAGCGTCACCAGGTTACGGCAACGGTAACATTACCATCAGATCTGGGTAAGGAATTAGAAGTTGCCTTTGATTTTACAGGAAATATTTTAAACCCGAGCGAATGGAGTGGCGATGTCTATACGAAAGCGGATGATCTGAATCTGGCGAATTGGGGGGTTAAACCCAGTTTTAAGCACATCCGACTTGAGCAAGGTTCACTAGGTTTATCATTATGGGGTAAATGGGAAAAGGGCAATATAAAATCATTTAGCGCTGAGATAAAAACTGAAGACGTCACGTTAAATCTAGGAGATAAGCAGGAAGATTTCCAGTTAGGCCTTATGCAGGGATTTGTTGATTGGCAGCGCTTAGATGCAGGTTGGAAACTTAATATCAATAATTTCGAGTACCTGGCAACGAACAATTTATGGCCCGAATCGAATTTGCTGGTTAACTATAATAACAAAAAACAAGAGATATCTGCATACGCGAGTTTTCTGAAAATTGAAGATATTAAAGAAGTTTTACTCAAAGGTAAGGTCTTGGATGATACTTTTCATACCACACTGGAACGTCTCAATCCGAGTGGAACATTAACAGATTTACATGCTGTCTATTCATTAGCACCAGAGTCGGAAAAGTATTATCTGGCAAGCCAGTTTAATTCGATAACGATCAAGGAATGGCAAAAATATCCGGGGATAAACGATTTTTCTGGTCGACTCGCATTAAACGAATCGGACGGTATGCTGTCGTTAAAAAGTCGCAATACCAGCATTAATTTACCAAATTTATTTCGAAAGCCAATCAAAACAAATTCTGCGGATGGTGAGATTAATTGGTATAGAGAAAATGATAGCTGGCATGTTCGAGCAAATGAATTGCTACTTGATTCAGATGACATCTCAGCTGACCTCGGTTTTTACGCTATGGTTCCCATCGTCAAAGGTTCCCCCTATCTTGATCTTCAAGTCAGCTTTAAAAATGGTAAGGCAGTCAATACTAAAAATTACCTACCGGTTAGTATTATGAGTGACAATCTGGTTAGTTGGTTAGATAGTGCGTTTCAATCAGGACGGATAACTGAGGGGGGTGTTATTTATAATGGCCGATTAAATAAATTTCCATATCGGGATGGCTCAGGCACTTTACTCGCAGATTTTAACGTCCAGGATGTTGAACTGGATTACCAAACGGGATGGCCTAAGCTTGATGTGAACGATGCTGATATTACCGTTTCAAGCCTGGGTATTAGTGCTCATTCAAATGATACGACACTATATAATAGTAAATTAAATAATATCAAAGTATCAATACATGACTTTAGACTACCGCTGCTAAAAGTAGCGGGGCGTTTTAAGGGTAATACAACTGATTTAGCGGATTTCCTGGTAAAAAGCCCGGTGTCACCGGGGGCGGCGACCATCGTCAAACAAAGCAAGATTACTGGCAAGAGTACCGGAGTGGGGCATTTCCAGTTACCCCTATCAAAGGCATCACGTTCAGGCTTTGCTATGCATTACCAAGGAAAAGTTCATATAAAAGAAAACACGATTGATAGCTGGGATGGCAAACTGGTTGCAGAGAATATAGCGGCCGATATTCGCTTTAGCCCCAAGGGCGTTTTTTCGGATAATCTTGAATTCCTGCTAAACGGTGGAAAAACGAAAGCTAAACTTTATACCCAGACCATTGCTAAAAAACAGAAAATGAAAATTACTATGCAGGGTGAGATGCTTGCTGATCAGATAAAGCAACACCTTAGTGCGCCGATGTTTCGACATTTATCCGGGAAAACGCATTGGCAAGGGGTACTGGATATTGGTACTCAAAATGAACCTGGTTTTTTTCAATACATCTCTAATCTCCAGGGCGTGATTTCAAGGCTTCCTGATCCTTTAAATAAAAAAGCAGAAGACGCCAGCTCATTAGATATTAAGGTGAAGTTTCCAACGGAAGGAAAACTACCGGTTAAGATTAATTATGCTGGAAAATTAGCGAGCGCACTGGTGTTTAATCTGGATACATTGGAAACTAAACCGCTGGATCGCGGTGAAATCGTATTTTTTGATCAAACGCAAACCAACAAAACTAGCTTACCTGTTGCTGTTTTACCGATTAAGAAAGAATTAAGTCTTCGAGGGCATTTGGCTAAATTTAACATTGATGACTGGCTCGACCTGGCAATCGAAAATACTAAAGCCGATGATGTTGGTATGGCGGATTCTAGTTAATATTGAACATTTGAAAATGGTGACCAATTCAGTCGAGGGCGAAGAAGACAAATTTAGACCCGCGAAAGATCCACGAAGAATCTCCTTGTTTGAAATTGATATCAGGTCATTTCAATATGATGATAAAAATTATGGGCACATTCGCTCAAAAGTGGAACGACATCCCGATGGCCTGCGATTTAATGAGTTCTACATCGATGCACCTTATATGCATGTTGAAGGTGAAGGAAGTTGGTTTGTTAGAAAAGGGCGGCAACAAACGAATTTTGTTGTAGTGGTAACGGCCAAAGACATTGGACGAGCACTGACTGAACTCGGATTTTCTGCGACGATCAACAAAGGAAACACCAAGGCCGTTATTCAGGCACATTGGTTTGATGCCCCTAATCGATTTAAGATTGAAAAACTGAATGCTAATGTTGGCGTCGTTATTGAGGATGGTATTATTCGTGACGTCAAGCCAGGCGCAGGCAGATTATTGGGTTTGTTTAGCGTAGCCGAACTACCCAGGCGTTTGTTGCTCGATTTTGGCGAGCTAAAAGAAGGCCTGGCTTTTCAGCAAATAGTCGCGCAAATTGAGATTAAGGATGGTGAAGCCTTTTCTGATAATGTGACTATAATCAGCCCCATTGCTTTTATAACTATTAAAGGACGTACTGGACTCGCGGCTGAAGATTTTGACCAAATTATTCGTGTCAGCCCGAGCGTTTCAAACACCATCCCCGTAATCTCCTGGTTGGCCTGGGGAGGGCAGATCGGTGCATTGGTATTTTTACTTGAAACTTTGGTCGGCGATGAAATGAATAATTCAATTTCGACCGAATATAAAATGACCGGTTCCTGGGATGATCCCGTTGTGACAAAATTGAAATCGACTATCCCTGAAGAAAATCAAGACGATGAAGATGAAGAAGGGCTATAATCATCGCCTATGTTTAAAATAATCCATAATCTTTTGTTTTTCGCGGTCCTGGTTCTTTATCCGAATACTGCCGTGTTTGCCCAGGAGAATCCCCATCTATTAACCAGTGAGCAATGGAATATTCCCCGCGAGGCGGCTTCAGTCATTGCTATGCCTGCCATTCGCTCAGCGATGCATGAATTCCAATCGAACAAAAACAATAAAATTTTGGTTAAATATCCTGGTGGTGACGTGGGCACTTTATGGGCGCATGAATTGAGAAGCTGGCTCATTTCCCTTGGGCTCAGTGAAAAATTTATCGAGCTCGTCCCAGGCTCTGCTAATCCCAACCAACTTGAAATTGTTGTATTAAAATCAGCATTTTAAAGCCAATCACTCTTGATCTCATTCAATAAAGTACTATCAAAGTTATGATGAATCGCATTGCCGCAATCCAAATGGCCTCTGGCTCAAACGTGCAGGGTAACCTTACCGAAGCGGGCCGCCTTATCGATGCGGCTGTCGCTGAGGGTGCAAAACTTATTGTACTACCAGAGAATTTCGCCCATATGGGTATGGAGGAAGAGGATAAACTGGGTCTTGCTGAAACGATAGGCGAGGGTCCAATACAGGAATATCTATCCGAGCAGGCTAAAAACAATCATATTTGGTTAATCTCGGGTACGATACCGATTAAAACCGATGATCAATCTCGTGTTTTCGCCTCGTGCCTGGTTTATAACGATACTGGTGATTTAGTCACTCGCTACGATAAATATCACTTATTTGATGTCCAATTGACGGCAACCCAGGAAAACTATTTTGAGTCAGAGACCATTAAAGCGGGAGATGAACTGGTCTGGTTCGAGTCTCCGTTTGGTCGGATTGGCCTGGCGATTTGTTACGATGTTCGATTTCCGGAATTATTTCGTCAATTAATGGAGCATGATATCGATATCTTTGTGGTTCCTTCTGCCTTTACCGCGTCTACTGGTGCCGCGCACTGGGAATCACTTATAAGATCAAGGGCTATTGAAAACCTAAGTTATGTTGTTGCCGCCAACCAGGGTGGTTATCATGTCAATGGTCGAGAAACACACGGTGACAGTATGATCGTGGATCCATGGGGTAATATTATGGATCGCTTACTGCGTGGGTCAGGCTTCGTGCTCGCCGATATTGATCTGAAGCAGATTCAATTAATCCGGGCGAATTTTCCGGCCTTAAAACACCGGCGTATAAATATTGGAAATAAAAATGACGGATAAAAACTTACTCATCGCAAAACAAAACTTATTGCAACCTGCCGAAATTGATGAGGCCGTTCTCGAAAAAGTAATCGGTAGCATGATGGGGCATGCAGTAGATTATGCTGATATCTATATGCAAACCAGTCGCCATGAATCCTGGGTACTGGAAGATGGTATCGTCAAAGAAGGTCAATATAATATTGAACAAGGTGTCGGGGTACGGGCTATTAGCGGTGAGAAGACGGGTTTTGCTTATTCTGATGATATCGTCTTACCCGCGTTAACCTCGGCAGCGGATGCGGCGCGAACCATTGCCCGTCAAGGTCAAAGCGGTGGTATGAGTGCCTGGCAATCTTCTGCCATCACTCCTTTATATACCGAGGATGATCCACTTGCGGTGTTAAGTGCCGAACAAAAAATAGAATTACTACGTGCAGTGGATAAAGAGGCAAGAAATCTCGACCCGTGTGTCCAACAAGTTATCGCCTCTATATCAGGAGTGCATGAGATCGTTTTGGTTGCGGCCAATGATGGCACCTTAAGTGCGGATGTTCGTCCTCTTGTGCGCATGAATGTGAGCGTAATTGTCGAACGTAATGGACGGCGCGAACAGGGCAGTTCGGGTGGTGGTGGTCGATTGACGTATGACTACTTTATGGAAAAAGATCGTGCCTTAGAATATGCACGTGAGGCAGTTCGACAAGCTATCGTAAACCTGGATGCGAAAGATACTCCCGCCGGTACCATGCCGGTGGTGTTAGGCCCAGGTTGGCCTGGCGTGTTATTACACGAAGCGGTGGGTCATGGACTGGAAGGTGACTTTAATCGTAAGGGCAGTTCGGTTTTTTCAGGACGCATCGGCGAGCAGGTTGCCTCAAAATATTGTACCGTGATCGACGACGGTTCTATTCAATCTCGACGGGGTTCTTTAAGCGTTGACGACGAGGGTACTCAAACCCAACAAAACGTATTGATTGAAAACGGTATCTTAAAAAGTTATATGCAAGATAAACAGAATGCACGACTGATGAAGGTAGCAGCGACCGGTAATGGTCGCCGTGAATCATATGCTCATCTTCCCATGCCGAGAATGACAAATACGTATATGGCGAATGGCGATCATGATCCGCAAGAGATCATTGCCTCGGTGGATAAAGGTCTATATGCGGTCAATTTCGGTGGAGGGCAGGTTGATATTACCTCGGGTAAATTTGTTTTTTCTACCAGTGAAGCTTACATGATAGAGAAAGGTAAAATCACCTATCCCGTTAAAGGGGCAACCCTAATTGGTAATGGTCCGGAGGCGATGAATCTCATCAGTATGGTTGGTAATGATATGGCGCTGGATACCGGTGTCGGCGTATGTGGTAAAGAAGGTCAAAGTGTCCCGGTTGGTGTAGGGCAACCTACCTTACTTGTCGACAAACTGACCGTAGGTGGTACCAGCGCATGAGTCAGTCAATCGAGAAACGTGCAAATAGTGATGCCGAGTTATTTGATACGGTAAGCCTGAAAGAGACAGTAGAATTCATGTTGCAACAGGCCAAATCACGAGGCGCCAGTGCAACCGAGGCAGGATTAAGCGTTGAAACCGGGTTGTCTGTTACGGTCAGAATGGGTGAGGTTGAAACGATCGAATATAATCGTGATCGTAGTTTTGGTCTAACCGTTTATTTTGGTCAACGTAAAGGTTCTGCCAGCACTACCGATTTTTCTCAACAGGCGGTGATCGATACGGTGAAAGCTGCATGTGACATCGCGCGTTATACTGAAGAAGATCAATATGCCGGTATCGCCGAAAAAGAAACGCTGGCCTATGGCTACCCTGACCTGGATTTAAATCATCCCTGGGACATCACGGCCGAACAGGCGGTTGAAATGGCGACTCAATGTGAAGCCACATCCTTGAATTATGATAAACGTATCACTAATTCGGAAGGTGCCTATATCACTGCACACCAGGCTTACCGCATTTATGCAAATAGCCATGGATTTGTCGGAGACTATGCCTCAACGCGCCATAGCAATGGTTGTGCGGTGATCGCCTCTGAGGGTGAAGGCATGGAACGAGATTATTGGTATAGCATAAACCGTAATGCCAACCAGCTTGATGATCTGGATTACGTTGGTGAAATGGCGGCTCAGCGGGCCTTAAAACGTTTGAATGCCCGGCAGGTTAAGACCCAGAAAGTCCCCGTTGTTTTTCATGCCGAGGTCGCGCGAGGTTTACTTGGGCATTTGGTTCGCGCGTTGGGCGGCGGTGCACAATATCGGCGTGCTTCGTTCCTGGTCGATAAATTAGCTAGCCAAATCTTTCCTGAACGGATTCACATCGATGAACGTCCACACTTAAAACAAGCGATCGGCAGCGCACCGTTTGATGGCGAAGGGGTGAAGAATTCGGCCCATGATCTTGTTAAAGATGGTGTCATTCAAAGTTATGTTCTGGATTCCTATGCAGCCCGAAGACTTAACACCAAAACCACCGGTAACTCAGGGGGAATGCATAATCTGTTCATCAATTCCGATGATTATGATTTGGATGGTTTGTTAAAAGAAATGGGCACTGGAATTCTGGTGACCGAAGTTATGGGGCAAGGTGTAAATATCGTTAGCGGAGATTACTCGCGCGGTGGTACCGGTTTTTGGGTTGAGAACGGCGAGATACAGTATCCGATTGAGGAGTTCACATTAGCCAGCAACCTGACCGATATGTACCAAAGGTTGTCGTTAGTCGGTAATGATATCGACACTCGAAGCAGCCTGTGTACAGGTTCCTGGTTGGTTGATGAAATGACGATTGCTGGGACCTGAATGAGATTCGGCTTAATCTGTCAAAAGCACCTTTAGTTTTTTATTAGATTAAGTAATGGTTCGGGTTTGTGAATTCCAAAGCCTTGAACATAATCTACTCCGATGTTCGCTACGGTTTTATGAATTCCGTCATTTTCAACATACTCAGCAATCGTTTCAAGCCCCATTATATGGCCAATTTGGTTTATGGCCTCAACCATAGCGGCATCCGCTGGATCGATTATCACATCCTTAATAAAGCCACCATCAATCTTTAGCTAATCGAATATAGGAAAAAAGATACTTGGTTATTTTTTCTTGAAGAAAATTTGAATGAATGCATCGAGGTCTTTCTTTTCCTGTTGATCTACCTTATCAAAATATTTGAAACCGGTCTTATCCATATATTTTTTACCTTGCTCTGTTTCATGAAAGCTAAATAATGCTTGTTCAATTATTTTATAATCAAGGTCGGATACGTTTTTTGATGCCATTACCTGAAAACCGATAGTCACAGGCGATTTACCGATAACTTTTAAATCATTATCATTTTTAACGACGCCGATTTTAGTCCACAATGCGATACCGGTTACAGATGCATCGCTTTCTCCCCTGAGTGGTGCATACATGGCATTATTATGTGTTTTCGTAAAACGAAAGGTAATATTTTTTCCGTTATATAGGCCTAAATCATTAAGTTGTTTTTCAACCATTTGGGTAATGATCGCTGTGCGGCCTACCAACGTAACTACTTTCCCATTCAAATCGTTTAAATTGTTGATCATGGATGACTTCTTGGTGAGATAAACTCCTTGTACTTCATGCATGGTATGCGCAATAGGGCGGTATTCATCGCGAACTTCAGCCAAACGACCTAAATGTGGTGCCGTCATAATAAAATCATAATAAGAATTTTGAGTTCGCTTGACAAATTCCTTGAAGTCCGGTGCGGTAACCAGTACGACATTCTTTCCCAACACGTTGTCAAACATCTCTTTAAGATCGATATGAAACTTTACAAGCTGTCCTGGGCTGACATACGGGAAAATACCGAGTTTGATGGATTCGTCGTTTTGCTGTTCGGTTGCAATCGTGGCTGCCGGGAACATTAATATTGTTAAAAGGAGTAAAGAAGATCGAGCTAGTAGCATAAAGCGGGGCATTCCTTAGGTTCTATTATCAATGTAGAAGTTATTTGGCATAGTAAAATTACATTATCATGCTATTTATCATAGAGGAAAAAGCAGAAATAACTATAAAAAAACTAGATTATTTAAGGTGTTATTAAATTCTATGTTGTGATCTTTATCGTTGATTCATCAGTTAGCCCCGAATATTCCCAATTTTATAGATTTGGGGTTTTATGGTATAAATGATTATCACGTTCGTTTTATGATTAAGGGCTGTGGATAGAAGAAAGTTGGCGAGGTCTTAGCAGATTATTGAACGCCGATGTATGCCAAGTCTAGGCTTATGGAACCAGGGGGTGCTATCACGATGTCAATTCCCACCGGTAAAATGCCCGGCTTTAAAATAATTCGCGTTGATAAACGATGGGTGTAAAAAGGAAAATAATTTGTCTGAGGCATTTCACTATATTCGTAAATTCTAAACTTGTAAATTTTAATAATGATGCTAAATCATTTCGATTGGATTTAAAGGAGTCTGACTTGGCAAAAGTTATTTTAGAAGGTTATGTACTCGTGGCTGATTCTGATCTCTCCGCAATAAAGGGAACCCTTCCTAAACATATTCAATTAACTCGACAGGAAGAGGGTTGTTTGAAATTTGAAGTGTCACAGGATATCGAAAATAAAAACAGATTTAATGTCTATGAGGAGTTTCGTTCTGAAGATGCATTCAAGTTTCATCAACAACGTGCGAGTCAATCCGAATGGGGGCAGGTTTCGGCACGGTTGGAGAAGCATTATAAAACGAATAACATTACCTGATAATCAGGTGTCACCAATCAATGGGTTTTATTCGAACAAAAGAAATGAATAGAAATGGACTTGATTTTTGGGTCTATGAGAGAAGTCTAAGCTCTGACAATGACGACTGAGCGGGACATGGAAAAACGTCGAATTATATTAGTTTTAACGATAGGTGGGTACCTTAGGAGTTGATATGCAGTCAACATTAGGATGGATCATTTTCATTTTCCCAGGATTATTACTGCTTGGACAAGTTGTATCGTCTATTAATTTCCAGCTCGCACAACGGCTTGGATTGCAAGAAAATCCTGACCAGACCGATCCTTTATTGCAACGCGCAGAACGCTATACCGCTTATTGGGATCTTTTAAGCTTGGTATGGATGCCGCTTGCCGGTATTTTGATGATCATAAATCAACCATTATGGCCGATAATGGCACTTATTGGGGGTGCCATCTATATTGATGCGGCAGGACGTGAAGCCGCTAAAAATCTTAGTTTTAAGCATGCTGGTATTAAAGTGGGCCCACCTAAACAACATCGGATATTTCTTGCTAGTTATGTCGTGATGGCGATACTTGGTATTATTGTCGTTATCTATTCGTTCGGAAAGTTAATTAATTTGGTTTAAACGAGCAATGTTGTTTATTACTCATAATAAGATTAA
>CAMYMO010000004.1 GCA_947259425.1 uncultured Ectothiorhodospiraceae bacterium
ATCTTACTAACCTGGTTTTCCTTTAAATGTCGGGCGACCAATTCAATCGTCTCACCAGCACCAATGAGCATGACGGTACGTTCGCCCAAGTCCGAGAAGATTTGTTGTGCCAGACTCACCGCGGCAAAGGCAACGGAGACCGGGCTGGCCCCAATCGCGGTATCGGTACGAACCTGTTTGGCGACCGCAAAGGTATGCTGAAATAGTCGATTTAGTTGAGTGCCAATCACGCCGGTTTGGTTGGCGGTCATGTAGGCCTCTTTGATTTGGCCTAAAATCTGGGGTTCACCCAGCACCATGGAGTCCAGGCCGGAGGCAACCCGTAGGATATGCTGTACCGCTTCGCTGTCACGATGGGCATATATATAAGGGGAGATCGATTCGAGTGGCAGCTGGTGATATTCGCTCAACCATTCAACCACGGCCTCATTGGCGGAATCCTCAATGCCACAATAGACCTCGGTGCGGTTACAGGTCGATAAAATGACGGCTTCCTGCACGGCCTCATGATTGACCAGATCCTGAAGCGCGGACGGCACGGCATCCGGGGCAAAAGCGAGCTTTTCCCTTATACCGACCGGTGCGGTCTTATGATTGATACCGAGTGCTACTAAAGTCATGAGTTTCTCAGATTTTTGGCCTGAAACGTGCTAATTTTCTTAAAAAGGATGAACCAATATCGTGTAAATTATCTAAATTATACAAGGTATTTGGCCGAAAAGTTGTATATAGTTTGGAGATAAACGAACGGAATATGTCTATGCAAAACACGACCCCCTCTTTCGCCGTACGGCCCAATTGGGTCCCGATTGGAATCGCTTTTATCGCCAGCTTATTACTCTTCGGCTGTGCCGGGAATCCCACTACACCAGCGGATGTTACCCCTACCGCCACGAACAATGACGATAATATTCAAAAAAATCAGGTAGTTACTGAGGCCGCATCGAGCCCCGTTGTGGAGCCGGAAGTCGAAACGGATTTAAGCCCCGAAATACTGTTTCGCTTGATGCTGGCCGAAATATCCGGGCAACGAGGCCAAATTAACGTCGCCGTACGCCAATATCTGGAAGCCGCCCGACTTTCGGGTGATCCAAAGGTTATCGAGCGTGCGACGCGTATCGCCGTCTATGCTCGAGACAACGCCAGCGCGCTGGAAGCCTCAAAAATGTGGGTTGATATCCATCCAGACAGTATTGAAGCGAACCAGGTCGCGGCGGCGATGAACGTTCGTACCGGAAACATCCCCCAGGCCCAGTTGCACCTGGAAAAAGTCATTAATTTAAGTGAACAGAGCAACGGCGATAAAAACCATAATATATTTATGCTTATTACCTCGTTGTTGAGCAAAGAAAAAGACAAAAAATCGGTTCTCTATCTGATGGAACAGCTGGTTGAAACCCGTCAGGATAATCCACAAGCACTATACGCTTATAGCCAGCTGGCCTTGCTGGTGGGTGACCTGGACAAAGCTAAAGAAGCCGCCGATAAGGTCATCAAATTAAGCCCGCAGTGGTCAGACGCCTATATCCTCAGTAGCAATATCCTGTTCCGTCAGGGTAATAAAACACAGGCCTTAAACGAGCTGCAAGTGGCTATTAAGAAGTCGCCGGAGGATGCGGTTTTACGAGATTATTATGCACGTCGGTTGGTCGATGAAAAACGTTATAAAGAGGCACGCGAACAATTTCAAACCGTCATCGAATTACAACCTGAAAACCCCGATTCGAAATACGCGTTGGCATTATTGTCATTGCAAACGAATGAGCTTGATGAGGCAAACGAGTTATTTAAAAGCCTGGTGAAGTCAGGAAAACGGGTAAATGAGTCCAGCTATTACCTGGGACAAATATCAGAGCAACAAAATAATACCAACACGGCTGTTCAATGGTACAAGGTAATCAGTTCCGGTGAGTACATGGTGGATGCACAGATTCGTATTGCACTAATTGAAGCCAAACAGGGTCGGGTAGATCTTGCCAGGGATCGTCTGCATATGATCCAGGTGGATTCTGCTGAAGTGGAACAACGACTATTATTAGCTGAAGGTGAGATCTTGCGTGAGGTTGGTCAGCACCAGGAGGCCTTCGACCTATATAGCGAAGGTCTGGCAAGAATGCAGGATAACATTTCACTGTTATATGCACGTGCCTTGACCGCCGAAAAGATCGAACGCATTGATGTTACTTTTTCAGACCTGGAAAAGATTATTAAAATCGAACCCAAAAACGCGCAGGCGCTAAACGCGTTAGGTTACACCATGGTTGACCGCTCTGATCGTCTTGAAGAAGGACTTGATTATATTCAGAGAGCCTACAAGATTAATCCTGATGATGCCGCCACACTCGATAGCTTAGGCTGGGCGCACTATCGAATGGGTAATTATGACGAAGCGGTAAAATATTTACGTAAGGCATTAGATAAATTAAAAGACGCCGAGATTGCCGCGCACCTGGGTGAAGTTCTTTGGGTGATGGGCGATCATGAATCTGCAAAAGACATATGGGAAGAAGCCTTACGCACGACCCCATCACATAAGTTGTTAAATGATGTTGTTAATCGATTTACGAAGTAAGTTCTTATCTAAAAATTTTTTTCTTCTTGTTTTATTGAGCTTATCGGTTGGTTGCAGCACCACGCAGCCAAAGCCGGTCGATGAGCAATCCAATGCTGCGTGGGAGTATCGTCAAGGCGAATTGAAGGCGATTAAATATTGGCGTTTGCGTGGACGTTTACTGGTGAGCCAGGGCGAAGATGCCTGGAATCTATCACTTGAATGGCAACAAAAGGATGAAGATTATCAGATCACCCTAAATGGTCCGTTTGGTGCCGGAAAAATTAAACTGGTTGGTAATGCCGATGGGGTTATTTTAAAAGATTCCGATGAACAAAGTTTTTATGCCGATCGACCCGAAGACTTATTATATGAACAAACCGGTGTTCATATGCCGGTTGAAGGATTGCGTTACTGGGTGATGGGAATGGCCAGCCCAAAACAAATCAAAAAACCGACGATAGATGGCCATGGCCGCCTTGCCTATCTGGAAGATGCAAACTGGAAAGTGAATTTTAAACGTTATACCCAGGTCAGTGGTATGGACCTGCCGCGAAAAGTCTTTATTATCAAACCCGAACAAGAGATCGATGTCCGCTTGGTTGTTGATAAATGGACGCTCGGTGCGTTCTGACTTTGTGTTCACCTTGCTGGGCACATTTCCATAAACTAATTTTAATATTCTGTTATTTTCTGGTTTTAAGTTGAATGACATCATTCAAAAACAAATCCGAGATTTTAGCGAATATCATATATGTTATATTCACCGACAAAAGCGCCAAGTTAGTAAAAACAATAAGGTTAAAAACGTAATTTGGAAAAAAGTTCGTGTTTATAATTTGAGGTTCGTATGCTGATTCCGGGCTAAGTATTGCTGAACGTTGAGAGTAATATGATATGAAAATTGATTTACCGCTGCCACAAGAGAAAAAATTGACGGTTTTATTTAGAGTCGAACCGGGTTGTCTTGGCCCAAGTGGTAAGGATCATATCGAAGAGTTTTGTAAACTTGCACTAACAGAGATAGCCACTATTGATGCAGATTATGTGCATTGGGAAGTCGTTCCACGATATGATAAATCTAAAGCCGAAATACAGTATAAAATAAATAATAAAAACTTGAATCACGAGCAGGCGGCAAAATATTTAGCAAAATTTTCTAAACATTTAGATGATTTTGAAGAGAATTTTCATGGGAAACTCGTACAACTTATTGAAGGCTATATGAACGAGCTAACATAATTTAAATCCAATCTACATTTGAATCCGGGCTACGATGACAGTAAATATGGATTTCAAGCTGCTTACTAACTTTGCTGTTTTTACGTCAGTCACCTCTAATATTTGTTTAGCTATCGGCAATTAACAAGATCCGATATCATTCACCTTAGTGGCTAATCCGAAATCAACAACTCTTTCTGCAGAAACACTATGGCCGGCACCTGCCAAGCTGAATCTGTTTTTGCACATCACTGGTCGACGTGAGGATGGTTTCCATTTATTGCAGACCGTGTTTGTCCTCCTCGATTTTGCCGATCAACTTCGCTTTCAAATTACGAGTGACCCGACGATAGTGCTTAACTACCAGTTAGCGGGGGTGAGCAAGGAACAGGATATTATCTATCGGGCCGCCCGTGCTTTACGCCAAATAGCAGGTGTCAAACAAGGGGTCCAGATTCAGCTGGAAAAGAATCTGCCGATGGGCGGCGGCTTGGGTGGGGGCAGCTCGGATGCCGCGACCACGTTGTTAGCGCTGAATAACCTGTGGGGGTGTGGTCTGGAGTTGTCGGAATTAGCCGAAATTGGGCTCAGCCTGGGGGCCGATGTACCGGTGTTCATTTATGGCCAAAATGCCTGGGCGGAGGGGGTTGGAGAGCAGATCACCCCGGTCGAACTGCCAAAAAGGTGGTATTTAGTGCTGATTCCAGAAATAAATGTGTCTACAGAGCAAATATTTTGCGACCCGCAATTGATACGCGATTGCCCACCCATTACAATACGCGACTTTCTGGCTGGGCAGGGACATAATGTGTGTGAACCCGTTGTTACCGCTCAGACGCCTGAAGTTGCGGCAGCGCTTGATGCCTTGGCCGCACTCGGCGCCAAAGCCAGAATGACCGGCACCGGAGCCTGCGTTTTTGCGACGTTTGATTCGGAGGTTGAGGCAAGACAAGCCTGGTCTAGATTGTCTGCACAATGGAATGGATTTGTTGCACAAGGGTTGAATCAATCACCTGTGCATGAAATGCTAAATAAGACGTAATAAACTGTTTTATATAGTATTATTTCTCTCATTGGGAAGTATTTAACCTGGGAATGCCCAGGTAGAAGTGAAGTTATAAAGTTTTAAATTGGGGTGTGACTGTAGCGCAGCGGAAGGAATACTGCGTGATAGCGAAGCGCTTCGAGGCAGTGGCTGCGTGATAGCGCAGCGCTTCGAAGCAGTGCGCCAAGGATTGTGTAGACAAGAAGTGAAGTTTAAATTGGGGTGTCGCCAAGCGGTAAGGCACTGGATTTTGATTCCAGCATACCCAGGTTCGAATCCTGGCACCCCAGCCATATTATTACTGCTCGTAGGATAAGTATTTGGAAAACGGCAGCTTGATGGTGTTTTCGGGAAATGCCAACCCGAAACTCGCCAATGACATCGTGGCAAGATTGCAAATCCCCCTCGGCAAGGCCGTGGTAGGGCGCTTTAGCGACGGTGAAGTACAAATTGAGATAATGGAAAACGTCCGGGGTAAGGACGTTTTTATCGTGCAGCCCACCTGCGCACCGACCAACGAAAATCTAATGGAATTGTTGGTCATGGTTGATGCGGTTCGTCGTTCATCGGCGGCTCGAATCACTGCGGTGGTACCGTATTTTGGTTATGCTCGTCAGGATCGACGTCCTCGCTCAGCACGGGTGCCGATTACCGCAAAAGTGGCAGCGGATATGTTCGCGACGGTTGGAACCGATCGAGTTTTAACTGTGGATTTACACGCGGATCAGATTCAGGGGTTTTTTAATATCCCGGTGGATAATGTTTATGCCTCACCCGTGTTGTTGGGTGATGTGTGGCGACAAAAATATCCGAACCTGATGGTGGTGTCACCGGATGTCGGCGGTGTGGTTCGGGCACGAGCGTTAGCCAAGCG
>CAMYMO010000005.1 GCA_947259425.1 uncultured Ectothiorhodospiraceae bacterium
GAATGAAAAATGAAAACATTAAAATTAATCGCTTTACTATTACCACTGATCTTTTTATCAAGTCACGCAACGGCCGATCTCTTTCAAACCTTTTCGAATAAAGTCGATAGAAAAATTAACAGCGAAGTCAATAAAGGCATGGACAAAGCGATAGATAACAGCGTCGATAGCATCAAGAAAGGCGGTGATGACACCAAGAAAAAAGAACAGCATTCTAAAAATAAACAAGATACAGAGAGTGAAACTGAGTAATCAGGATCACACCAAGGGATAATACCGTATCTGCTTTTAGCTGGCGATCGGGGGATAATGTTTCGGATAGGGTGCTCTTGCCACCCCGGAATCAACCGCGGCCTTGGCCACGGCCGTCGCCACATAATCTTTTAAGCGTGGATCAAACGGTGTCGGGATAATGTATTCAGGTCCAAAATAGAGTGATCCTTGTTGCTTGCTATACGCACTGAAAACCTGCTGTGGCACAGGCGCATGAGCGAGGCTGGCCAAGGCATGCACGGCAGCAATTTCCATCGCGGTATTGATCGCTGACGCACGTACATCCAGAGCACCACGAAATATAAATGGAAATCCCAAAACATTGTTCACCTGGTTAGGATAATCACTGCGACCCGTTGCCATAATTAAATCATCGCGCAAGGCGAAGGCATGATCGGGGGTTATTTCAGGATCAGGATTGGATAGAGCAAAGACAACGGGCTTATCAGCCATCGACTCGACCATGCGCGAACTGACTAAATTAGGACCCGAGACGCCGATCAATACATCTGCGCCTTCAAGTGCCTCCTCAAGTTTTTCTTCTGGATAGTCGCCAGCAAAGGCCTGTTTATGTTCATTTAGATTATCGCGCTGGTTGTTAATCACACCAGTTCGATCGACCATTCGTATTTGCTCAACAGAGACGCCAAGGTTGATCAGCAGTTTCATAGAAGCCATCGCCGCCGCGCCCGCGCCGAGACAAACAATCTTCACTTCACTTAGCGCTTTGCCCTGTAACTCGAGTGCATTGATTAGCGCCGCAGAGATAATAATCGCAGTGCCATGTTGATCATCATGAAACACCGGGATATCCAGCCGTTCTTTTAAAGCTTGCTCAATATAAAAACAATGCGGTGCCGCGATGTCTTCTAAATTGATGCCACCAAAACCACTAGCTACATTCACGACGGTATCGACGAAGGCTTGCGGTGAATCAGCAGTGACTTCAAGATCGATCACATCGATATCGGCAAAACGTTTGAACAACACGCCCTTGCCTTCCATTACCGGTTTACCCGCCAGCGCGCCAACATTGCCCAGGCCCAATACCGCCGTACCATCTGTAATGACCGCGACGGTGTTACCTTTTGCCGTATAGGTATAAGCCTCCATAGGGTCAGCCGCGATGGCGCGTACCGGTGCAGCGACACCTGGCGTGTAAGCCAGACTTAATTCATCTTGTGTCTCACAAGGCTTAGTGAGTGCAGTACCAACCTTACCGGGAATAGGCTTGGCATGATAATCGAGTGCCGCCTGAGTCAGATCGTCTGTATTATCGTTGTTCTCTTGTTGTTTTTTATTATCTGTCATCGTATTAATCCAGTATTTCCATCATCGCCGGGTGCCGTAGTGACATACGCAACTTACCATTATAGTAGGCGACCCAGCCTCTTAGCCTTATTGATTTTCCAGTTAGTGATTCTATCGGCTGATTGGTAAAGTACTTCAGATTTCGCCGTTCTACCTTCACTGAAAATAACGGTGCCATATCCAGCCACAACCATTTTTTGCCGTGTCCAATCTTGCTGATACGTCCCTCGACGAGTTGAAAGCCGGTCATCTCACGCGTCAAGTCAGCAGTTTGTCTGACTCGATAATCTGAATGTAGCCAGATGCCTTTGTTATTTTTTTGTGCCTGCTGTTCAAGTTTAAAATAGCATTCGTGTTGCCAGTCATTAGGCGGCACTAAGATGGCATATCCCAGTCCTTGACGAATTAATTCTGCCGCGACATTCTTACCTTGTGCGGTAAATACATGCGCCAGAACCCGTTTGTAGCGATCTTTTCGATCAGCCCCGTATTTTAGATAGACCCGCCGATGGCGTTGAAACATCTGCTCGAGGGACTGAGTGGCCTCTTTGGCAAGGGCTTGAGCAGGTTGTTCCTTACGCGCCATTTCTGGCGTATTCACTGCTATCAAACGAACCTTTCGGCCGTCCGTTAAGCGAATGGTATCGCCATCATAGACCTTGTCCAAAGTGGCCGCTTCATCATACTGACGCGTATTGCATTCGGACCCGACGACGAAAGACGCATTCGAAAACAGGCCGGCAAATAAAAAGGCGCCTATTAAAGGCGCCTTTTTAACAGGTTCGGACTTAATCTGAAGCAATTACTTCATACCGTATTTCTGACGGAATTTATCAACTCGACCAGCGGTATCAACAATCTTCTGCTTACCCGTAAAGAAGGGGTGACATTGCGAACATACTTCAATGTTTAATGCCTTACCCGCGGTAGAACGGGTCTCGAAACTATTACCACAACTACACGTCACGCTGACGCTGTCATAGTTTGGGTGAATGTCTGCTTTCATGATTTAACCTCGCTGCGCTGTACCGCCACCCGAACACTATTGCCTGGCACGGCACTGCCTATAAAGGCGGGAGAGTCTACTGAATAATGGGGCCATGTGCAATGGCTACAATGGGGTCAGACTCTGAGGGATTCCCTCAAAAAGTTGATCAAAAACAACCGGTTAGCTTAATTCAAATAAACATCCCCTCTCCCTGAGGGAGAAGGCGTTGCTGTCGAGAATATTTGCGGGGATCCATCCCTCAGGGTCTGACCCCATGGAATGCCATTGAAGGGCCTTAAGCCTCGACAAGCTGTGGACGGAAGGCGATGACCTGGGCAGATTCCAGGGGGGCGGTTGTTTGTGTTGGCGCCTTGTCTTCCGCATAGAGTACTTCGTAGTGCTCTTTTAGGTTATAAAAGGCATCCCACATCATTTTTGAAATCGCGATGGTCGCGGCCATCGGCGTACCCGCACGCTCACGCGCCATATCAATACGCCATTGCAGGCGTCTTAAGTGCATTTGGCGTTCAGCAGGCGCCGATTCAATCACTTCGTCAATGGCCTCCATGCGCTTTGACTCGAATTGTCTCGGGTCGTTTTTCGCCATGTTCATCCAAATATCAAAATCCATCGGGTCCTGATCGGTTACCTGAGTCATATACCTCTCCCCATTAAACATTATTCTGACCGGTAAATCTGACCGCTCCTGTCGCGAAGCTTTTGGCCACTTTTACGGGCTACAACACAGCGTCAGAATGGTTAGGTAATGACGCTATGATTAGATCTTCGCCTTTTTGTGGGGGATTGTCAAAAAACGTACAATTTAAGAGGTTTATGAGGTGTGTACTAACTAACGGACGTAACTTATTAAAATTATTAATAATTAGCCAACAACTCCAATTGGTAACAAAAGTTTACAAACAAAAAAATACGAAATCGTTCACATTTCAGTCATTTTTAAGGATTAGACCCTGCCCAGATTAGCTGTTTTGGTGATTAACTGTGTGAGCCACAATAAAAAATGGCTGAAGACAACTCTGTCATTCAGCCACTTTTTAAAGCCAGAAAGCAATTTGTTATTGTTATCTTGGCCTATTGTTTCTTATTGTCTCTTATCGCTGCTTAACGTTGCTTATCGTTGCTTATCGTTTCATGGAATCAAAGAACTCGTTATTGGTCTTCGACACTTTCATTTTATCGATTAAAAATTCCATCGCCGCCAATTCGTCCATGTCATGGACGACCTTGCGAATGATCCACATTTTCTGCAGCTCATCCGGTTTGGTCAGTAATTCTTCGCGACGCGTGCCTGAACGATTGATGTTGATCGCAGGATAGATGCGTTTTTCGGCGATACGGCGATCCAGGTGGATCTCAAGATTACCGGTGCCTTTGAACTCTTCGTAGATCACATCATCCATTCTCGAACCGGTATCGATCAGCGCGGTCGCCAGGATGGTCAATGAGCCGCCTTCTTCAATATTACGTGCCGCACCGAAGAAACGCTTAGGGCGGTGCAGGGCGTTGGCATCGACACCACCCGTCAGCACTTTACCGGATGAAGGAATGACGGTGTTGTAGGCACGTGCCAGACGGGTAATCGAATCCAGCAGGATAACCACGTCTTTCTTATGTTCAACCAGACGTTTGGCCTTTTCGATCACCATCTCCGCCACTTGCACGTGACGACTCGCCGGTTCATCAAAGGTGGAAGAAATCACTTCACCTCGTACCGAGCGTTCCATTTCCGTTACTTCCTCAGGACGTTCGTCGATGAGCAAAACCATCATGTGAACCTCTGGATTACGATTCGCAATTGAAGTGGCAATATTTTGTAGCATCATGGTCTTACCCGCTTTTGGCGGCGACACAATCAATCCACGTGAACCTTTACCGATCGGGGCCGACAAATCGATCACCCGCGCGGTCATATCTTCGGTACTACCATTGCCCATCTCAAGCGGCAGGCGCTCATTCGGATGTAATGGGGTTAAATTTTCAAATAAGATTTTACCCTTGGCATTCTCAGGTGGTTCAAAGTTAATCTCACCTACCTTTAACAGTGCAAAATAACGTTCGCCATCTTTCGGCGGCCGAATCTTGCCTGAAACCGTGTCGCCAGTACGCAAATTAAAACGTCGAATTTGTGAAGGCGAAACATAAATATCATCCGGGCCGGCGAGATAGGAACTGTTTGCTGATCGCAAAAAGCCAAAACCATCTTGCAAGATTTCGAGCACCCCATCGCCATAAATGTCTTCACCACTTTTAGCATGCGCTTTCAGTATGGAAAAGATAATGTCCTGTTTACGAGCTCGAGACATATTCTCGATGCCCATTGAGTTTGCGATGTCGTTTAATTTTGTTACTGGCGTAACTTTAAGTTCTGAGAGGTTCATAGGTTTATTTTTACTGTTAGGTTGTAGAAGTGGTTTAAGGATTGTAAATACAGCCCGACGTACTGGCGGCTATACATGTATTAAATTAATTTTAGATTTACGATCTCTGAATGCTGATTTTAAAATTCTGGGCTTCTGGGTTTTGGTTTACAGTTCTGCCGGTAGGTAGTCTGACACTTATCGGAAAACAGATGATTTTACTTTAATTTTCTTTTTGGATGCGGAACGAATCATGTCCACGTGTAAAGAAATTTAACACCAAATATTGCCCGCGTCCAGCCCCCGTTAGGGGCTTTTGAGAACACGGTCGAGTTTATAAGTTACTATCGATAAAGGCCGTTAATTGCGACTTGGAGACCGCACCGACTTTCGTGGCTTCAACACCACCCGCTTTGAAAATCATCAGGGTTGGGATACCACGGATGCCAAATTTGGGAGGGGTTGCTGGATTCTCGTCAATATTTAACTTGGCGACTTTTAGCTTGCCATCATATTCGCCGGCAATCTCATCCAGAATGGGGGCAATCATTTTGCAAGGCCCACACCAGTCAGCCCAATAATCCACGAGTACCGGACTATCCGATTGCAAAACCTCTGCATCAAAGCTGTCGTCTGTTACGTAAACGATTTTCTCGCTCAAGTTATTTCTCCCATCATTTAATTAAAACGCGTCCTATCCTACCCAATCCATAGGTGCTGGTCATTGTCTCAAGA
>CAMYMO010000006.1 GCA_947259425.1 uncultured Ectothiorhodospiraceae bacterium
GTCGAAGCCAATTGCTGGATCATGTTTGGGGTGATCATGTTTACATTGAGGAGCGAACCGTCGATGTTCATATTCGTCGCTTGCGTCGGGCGCTGGAATCATTCGATTGTGCCAAGTATATACAGACCGTACGGGGTTCAGGATACCGCTTCTCCGAACAAATTTAGATTTAACCTGGTATCTAACTTAGTACAAAATCTAACAGGTAACGACGATAGTGAATAACAGCTGGAATGCAGAAGTCTGGCGGCTGGTTGCCCTGTTAACTGTGACAATCGTGCTGGGCCTTATATTCGATCAAGTTTTCGTATTGTTAAGCATCACATTACTGGGCTATTTAGTCTGGACGTTAATCAATTTGCGTAACATGTATCGATGGCTTGCTATCGGCAAAAAATATTCGCCACCGACCTCTGCAGGTATTTGGGGCGAGTTGTATACCGAGATATATAAACTTCAAAAACGTAATAAAAAGCGCCAAAAGCGTCTGGTGAATTTACTGGCCCGTTTTCGTGAAACAACAGAGGCTATGCCGGATGGCGTGGTGGTTATGCAAGCCAATGGTACGATCGAATGGTGGAATGATGTGGGTAGCAAGTTGTTGAAATTAAATTATCCGCAAGATGTCGGCCAGCGTATTACCAACCTGGTACGAAATCCGGAGTTTCATGACTTTTATCAACGTGCTGATCAAGAAGAGATCTTTCATCTGCAAGCTCCGGGTGATGAGAATAAAACCATCGCCATTCAGGTGACACCCTATGGCCAGGATCAAAGTTTGTTAACAGCGCGCGACGTAACCTTACTTGAACGTGTCGAACGAATACGTCGTGATTTTGTTGCGAATATTTCTCATGAACTACGCACGCCACTGACGGTGATGACTGGCTTTCTCGAGACCATGGCCAGTGAGCCTCAAGATCAGGATGCCGATACACAGCGCTCGATCAAGTTAATGCAACAGCAATCCAAGCGTATGTATCGGTTGGTTGAAGACTTGATGTTATTGTCGAAACTCGAAAATGAACACAAACCGATCAAGCATGAAGTGGTCGCGGTGCCACAAATGTTGATGAATCTGAAAGAAGAGGCTGAAATCGTCAGTGGTGCACGAAAACATCAGATTTTGTTAGAGGGGGATGATGACCTGTACCTTTATGGGGATGCGAAGGAATTAGACAGCGTATTTAGTAACTTAGTCATCAATGCCGTCAATTACACACCGGATGAAGGTGAAATTACGATTAAGTGGTACGAAAAAGATTCTGCGGCGGTATTTGAGGTGGAAGACAACGGTATCGGAATTCCATCCCATCACCTGACGCGACTAACAGAGCGTTTTTACCGGGTGGATGTGGCGCGTTCCAGAGAGACTGGCGGTTCAGGCTTGGGGTTGGCCATCGTAAAACATGCGTTAAACCGCCATGCCGCCAAGTTGGATATTAAAAGTGAGGTTGGAAGGGGAACGACCTTTACCTGTACCTTTGCCAAAGATGCAACGGTGCATAAGAATGATATTCGTCAGGTGGTATGAGTGACTGTCATACTACTGTCATATTGCGATCACAGACTTGTCACATATTCGTAGCATACTTCTCGAAACTTACATTGATTAAGGGATAACCCATTATGTTTAACAAAAAATTTATTCAGGCCGCATTCGTTTCTGCTGCAGTTGCTTTTACTGCCAGTGCATCGGCTACTGGCATTGATCCAGCAACACCGACCTACAAAAAAGCCAGTGGCGTTTCTGGAAATATCAGCAGCGTTGGTTCGGATACACTTGCCAACCTGATGACACTTTGGGCGGAAGACTTTAAAAAGATTTACCCAAATGTAAATGTTCAGATTCAAGCAGCAGGCTCGTCAACCGCACCACCTGCATTATCGGAAGGCACCTCAAATCTTGGCCCAATGAGCCGTAAGATGAAATCAAAAGAGATTGCTGCCTTTGAAAAGAAATACGGTTATAAACCCACTGCGATTCCGGTTGCGATTGATGCGTTAGCGGTATACGTCAATAAAGATAACCCGGTTAAAGGCATGACCATTAAAGAAGTCGATGCGATTTTTTCTTCAACCCGTAAATGCGGTGGTAGTAAGGATATCACCAGCTGGGGTGGTCTTGGTTTGACTGGTGCTTGGCAAAATCGTGACATCCAGATTTATGGACGTAATTCAGTGTCAGGTACTTATGGCTACTTCAAGAAAAAAGCCTTATGTAAAGGCGATTACAAAAACAACGTGAACGAGCAACCTGGTTCTGCCTCTGTCGTTCAATCCGTTACCACCTCAATTAATGGTATCGGATACTCCGGCATTGGTTATAAAACCTCTGGTGTAAAGGCCGTTCCTCTTTCTAAGAAAGGCGGTGAATTTGTTCAAGCCACTTCTGCAAATGCAGTAAAAGGAACGTATCCACTGTCACGTTTCTTGTACGTTTATATCAATAAAGCCCCAAATAAGGCATTGGCTCCACTCGAACGTGAATTCCTGACCATGATCATGTCAAAGCGTGGTCAAGAAGTGGTTGTTAAAGATGGCTACATTCCACTACCTGCCAAGGTTATCAGCAAGTACATGGCGCAGATCAAATAAGCACTGATCAGGCTGATATAAAACCCCGCTCTTAGCGGGGTTTTATTTTTACTATAGTATGACACTTTGATTTATTGTGGTTATAAAACACTCAAAATTACATCCAATCTTTACCTCTTTGTCACAATTCTGTCATAAAAGGCCGATATGCTGGCCGAATGCCCAAACCACACTCTAAACAGTCCCCCGATAGTTTACTAAGCTCATCGGATAGCTTTTATTTTCGCTTCCGCATGTTCCTTGATGTGTTCATGCGCTATGCCGTTGCGTTTGGTGGTATTAGCATCATCATTGCCATTACCCTGATTTTCCTTTATCTGCTTGTCGTGGTGATGCCGATTTTTCATAGCGCTGAAATCACCCTTGAAAAACAGTTTTCCCTCACGAACGATAATGCCCGGACCTTGCACCTGGCCGTAGAGGAACAAAATGAGATTGCATTGAATGTGTTGGATTCGGGTCAGTTGGTTTTCTTTGATGCGCGCAGCGGCGATATCAAACACCGTTTTACCCCCAAGTTGCCTGACAATGTATCCGTCACCAGTTTTGCCAATGCTGATCCGGAATTAGCGACCATCGCGCTAGGTTTAAGTAATGGCAGTGCGCTGGTCTATCAGCACAAATATAAAGTGACCTACCCGAATGACAAGCGTGTCATTACGCCGGTGATTGAATATCCGTTAGGTGAGGAAGCGGTACTGCTCGATACACAGGATGAAGCGCTCACGCATATTGACGTACAGTTAAATGAAGAGGGCATCACCCTGGTGGCCGCGACAGCGGACAAACGTCTGATGCTGGTCTCCTTTACCAAGGAAGAATCGTTGCTTGAAGAGTCTGCTGAGTATGAACGTGTTGAAGCAGAATTATCCTATCCGGCGACTGAACTCACTCATTTATTGGTGGATAAAGATCAACGTGAACTCTATCTCGTTAGTAAAGGCGGTTACATTACCTTCTTTGATATCCAGGACAAATCCGAACCAAGCTTATTGCAGCATCGAACGGTTACCGATGCCGGAGCTGAGATTACGGCGGTAGAATCACTGACTGGCGGTATTTCGTTGTTGATTGGTGACTCAAACGGTCATCTAGCGCAATGGTCTTTAGTACGGAATGAAAATAACCGTGAGCAATTAGTTAAATTCCGAGAATTTGATAGTCACCCGTCTGCAATTAAAAAGATTATCCCGGAGTTTAGTCGCAAAGGGTTTATGGTTTTTGATGATTCGGGACTGTTCGGTATCTATCATTCAACCGCTCAAAACACGGTGCTCAGACAAACTTTACCAACAGGTAAGATTAAGAATATCGCGTTATCACCACGTGCTAATGCGATGTTAGTGTTAGATGCGGATAATAAAATGAGTCACTGGTCTATCGATAATGAACATCCAGAAATATCCTGGAGTTCATTGTGGGGTAAGGTTTGGTACGAGAGTTATCCTGAACCGGATTATATCTGGCAATCGTCATCAGCCAGTAACGATTTTGAACCTAAGTTTTCTTTAGTGCCGATTTCGTTCGGTACTTTAAAAGCCGCATTTTATGCAATGATGATTGCGGTTCCACTCGCGATCATGGGTGCTGTCTTTACCGCCCAGTTTATGTCACCCAATATGCGTAAAACCATCAAGCCTTCGATTGAGATTATGGAAGCCTTACCAACCGTGATTCTTGGTTTCCTGGCAGGTCTTTGGCTTGCCCCTTTTGTCGAAGACAATCTGGTCGGTATCTTTTTAATGATGCTTGGCATGCCGATTGGGGTGTTGATTGCAGCCTATAGCTGGCAACGCATGCCCGAGAAGCTACGTTTTTTAATTCCAGACGGTTGGGAAGGGGCCATGCTTATCCCGGCAATTATATTAATTGGTTGGGTCACGTTAACACTTGGGCCTAAGCTCGAAATGTGGTGGTTTGATGGTGATGTGACGCAATATGGTAATCATGTTGGGCCCTGGTTGGATCGAAACCTGTATCTGGTGATTGCCGGTTTATTATTCCCCTGGATCATTTTGTTTGTTTCTCGTTCTGAAAAACTCGAGAAAAAATTTAATAAAGTAAAAAGTGAATCTTTGCAGTCGTACATGCCATTAATTTTCTCACTGATAGTCTGTATCGTGTTGGGGGCAATCTTATCGCCGCTGGTTGAGAATGTTTTGTTTGCTGGTGATGTTACCGCTTCGTTAAAAGATGCCTCCATTGCTTTTGATCAGCGAAATTCAATTGTGGTTGGATTGGCGATGGGTTTTGCGGTGATTCCAACCATCTTTTCGATTGCCGAAGATGCGTTGTTTGCGGTACCAAAACATTTAGTGAATGGTTCGCTGGCATTAGGCGCGACGCCCTGGCAGACCTTAACCCGCGTGGTTATCTTAACTGCCAGCCCCGGTATTTTTTCTGCAGTGATGATTGGGCTTGGACGTGCTGTGGGTGAAACCATGATCGTGTTGATGGCGACGGGTAATACCCCGGTAATGGACTTTAGTATTTTCCAGGGTATGCGTACCTTATCAGCCAATATTGCGGTTGAGATGCCAGAGTCTGAAGTCGACAGTACTCACTACCGGGTTCTGTTTTTAGCTGCACTGGTATTGTTTGCGTTTACCTTCCTATTTAATACGTTGGCAGAGATCGTGCGGCAACGATTACGCCGTAAATACAGCTCCCTGTAGTATCTGATGAGCAACGAGTATTCGGCAATGAGTAAGTAAAATGAAAATACAAGCCTGGTTTAAAAGTGGAAGTCCCTGGATCTGGTTAAACGCCGCGGCGGTTAGCACCAGTTTGATCATGGTGTTTGGTTTGTTAGCCCTGATCATGGTACGTGGTCTGGGTTTCTTTTGGCCGTCCGATGTGCAGGTTCTGGATTATGTCGACGAGAACCAAAAACAAATTCGTCTGATGGGTGAAATCTGGGGTGATGGAGACGTTAGTCGACAAACCCTGTTGGAAAACGGCGTTAAACTGGATACGGATGACGAATTTATTACCCGTTATACCTTGAAGACCGGCAACCGTGATATTTATGGCGCCGATTTTCGTTTAATTCTAAAACCGTTTATACAATCAACCGATCTACCTGATGATGCAATGGTCGTGGTCAGACGTGAGTGGGGTAATTTTTACGGTTTCCTTGATTCGATAAAAGAAAAAGACAACAAACTGGCTTTGGCGAATGACCAGCTATGGCCGGAATTAGAAAAAAGAACCGCACGCGTATTGGCCTTACATGATCAGATTGTTGAGATTCAAAAAAGTGATATTGGTGACGTTAATCACGAACTTGAAAAGTTGCGTTTGAAAAAACGTCGCTATGAACTTGATAATAAATTAACGCAAGCGCGTATAACTGAACTTGCTCAAGCACGTAAGATACAAGACGATCGATATGCAGAAATTCAAAAACGTTTGAATGAGCTTAATCAGGATATCGTACGAGACTCAGTTATTGTCCGAATAGCCGATGGACAGACTAAAGAGATTTCACTTGATAAAGTCGTCAAGGTTTATCAACCTAATCAAATGTCCGTGTTTAGCAAGTTAGGTACTTATTTTGCGAATATCTGGGAATTCGTTAGTGATGAACCTCGTGAGGCTAATACGGAAGGCGGCGTGTTCCCGGCTATTTTTGGTACCGTGATGATGGTAATGATCATGGCCGTATTGGTTACCCCATTGGGCGTTATCGCTGCAGTTTATTTACGTGAATATGCCAAACAAGGCCCACTTACCCGCACCATTCGAATCGCGGTGAATAATTTGGCCGGTGTTCCATCAATCGTTTATGGTGTATTCGGTCTAGGCTTTTTTGTCTATTTCCTTGGTGGCAATATCGATCGATTATTTTTCTCAGAAGGTCTACCAGCACCGACCTTTGGTACGCCAGGTATCTTATGGTCTTCCTTGACACTGGCAATATTAACCTTGCCGGTAGTTATCGTCGCCACCGAGGAAGGCCTGTCACGCATTCCTAAAAGTATTCGAGAAGGCAGCCTTGCCCTGGGCGCAACCAAGTTTGAAACCTTGTGGCGTACCATTATTCCGATGTCGAGCCCGGCCATCATGACGGGCTTAATTTTGGCGGTGGCTCGTGCCGCGGGTGAGGTGGCACCGTTAATGTTGGTGGGTGTGGTAAAATTGGCACCTTCGCTACCATTAGATGGCAACGCACCGTTTGTGCATCTGGATCGAAAATTTATGCATCTCGGCTTTCATATCTATGATGTTGGTTTCCAGAGTCCGAATGTGGAAGCGGCACGCCCCCTTGTTTATGCGACTTCGTTGTTACTCGTATTGGTAATTATTGCGCTAAACATTGTGGCTATTGGCATTCGTAATCGACTTCGTGAAAAATACCGAGCTTTAGAAAGTTAACTGGAATAAATGGTGACAGTATGACAGCTGCAGCTGACGAACAAACAAGAACGCATGCGATCGATATGGACGCATTAGGTAGACCCGCTGGTCAGAGCGATATCGACAGTGAAGAAATAGCACTGGAAGTGTCTAACTTGAATCTTCATTATGGCAGCGCGCAAGCCCTGTATGATGTGAATATGGTGATACCAAAAAATCGGGTAACGGCTTTTATTGGACCAAGTGGTTGCGGTAAATCAACCTTGCTACGATGTTTTAATCGTATGAATGATCTGGTCGATGGTTGTCACATCAACGGTAAAATAGCGCTTCATGGTACGGACATTTATAGTAAGCAGGTAAATGTAGCCAATTTACGCCGTCGTATTGGCATGGTGTTTCAAAAGCCCAATCCCTTCCCTAAATCAGTTTACGAAAATGTGGCTTATGGATTAAGGATTCAAGGTGTCAATGATAAGCGCCGATTAGACGAGGCGGTAGAAAAAGCACTACGCGGTGCCGCACTTTGGGATGAGATGAAAGATCGCCTGAATGACAATGCTTTAGGCATGTCGGGCGGTCAGCAGCAACGCCTGGTGATAGCCCGCGCAATCGCAATTGAGCCGGAGGTTATGTTACTAGATGAACCAGCATCTGCTTTAGATCCAATCTCTACTTTAAAGATTGAAGAACTAATTTATGAACTGAAGCAAAATTATACTATTATTATAGTAACGCATAATATGCAACAGGCGGCTCGTGTATCTGACTATACGGCGTTTATGTATATGGGCAAGTTAATTGAATATGCAGGAACTAATAAGCTCTTTACCAATCCTGCTGAAAAACAAACTGAAGATTATATTACCGGACGTTACGGATAACATATAATGAATATCACATACTATCGTTTTTAAAGGTGAAGTCATGGAAAAAGCAGATATAGGTCACCATATTTCTCAACAGTTTAACCAGGAACTCGAGGATGTGCGTAATCGAGTCCTGAAAATGGGCGGTATCGTGGAGCAACAACTCAACGATGCGATATTAGCGCTAACATCAATGGATATGTCGCTAGCTGAAGTGGTGGTCACCAATGATTATAAGGTCAATCGGCTGGAAGTCGATATCGATGAAGAGTGTACACAAATCCTGGCTCGCCGCCAGCCTGCCGCCAGTGATTTACGTTTGCTGATGGCGATTATTAAAACCATTACCGACCTGGAACGGATCGGGGATGAGGCCGAACGCGTTGGACGCATGGCATTAAAGTTTTCTGAAGGTGATAGCAACGATAGTAAAGCACTGGCAGGTATAGAACATCTCGGTGAATATGTTACAAAAAACCTGCATGCGGCACTCGATGCCTTTGCACGCATGGATGCTAACGCGGCAGCGAAGATTGCCAAACAAGACAAAAAAGTGGATCGCGAATATGAAAGTATCTTACGTCAATTAATGACTTATATGATGGAAGATCCTCGTTCTATTCCAAGAGTGATTAATGTATTGTGGTCGGCACGAGCGCTGGAGCGTATTGGAGATCGGGCACGTAACATTTGTGAATACGTTATTTATTTAGTAAAAGGTAAAGATGTTCGCCATATTAGCTCAGAGCAGGTAGAGCATGACGCTCGTGAATACAATAAAGAGCACCACCAAAAGGACAACAAGAGTTAGGCTTTAAAGGCCACCATATGGTCGGGTGCGAAATTTATCGGCACTCGTTCTTTAATCTCGTAGTTATGATGACTCGGAAATAAAGATAATACTTCGATTCCTGAGGAAAGGCGCAACGTATATAAAATCTCAGCGCCTTTGAAGGCTTTGTTGCATACCTCGCCGACAAGGTTGCCCTGCTCATCATGCACGATATCATCAGGTCGAATCAGCAGTTTAACCCTGCTGCCTCGCGGAAAGTCATAGGCGCGATCACCTTTAATTATACCGAGTGGTGTTTCTATTTTGTCGGGTGCAAGCATTGTCCCATCCAAAAACACACCTTGACCGATAAAATCAGCAACAAAATAATTATTTGGCGAGTGATACAGGTTATAGGCCGTGTCGTTTTGTACGATCCCACCGTTGTACATCACGCCAATATGATCGGCAACGGCAAAGGCCTCTAATTGGTCGTGAGTAACTAATATACCGGTCGCACCTTGAGACTTTAAGATCTGTCGTACTTCCTGACTGAGGTACTCGCGCATTTCAACATCAAGATTTGAAAAGGGTTCATCCATTAGCACCAAATCGGGTTTAGGTGCGAGGGCCCGGGCCAGTGCGATGCGCTGTTGTTGTCCGCCTGATAATTCATGGACATATCGATCGGCGTAGTCACTGAGGTCGACAATTTTCAACATTTCCTTAACACGTTGAATTCGGTCTTTCGAATTTAGTTGTCTGAGACCAAAACCAATATTGTCTTGTACGTTCATATGCGGGAATAACGCATAGTCCTGAAAGACCATGCCGATGTGACGGTTTTCAGGTGGTTTGGTAAAGCCTGCCTTGGAGACGATTTCATTGCGCAAACGGATATTACCGCTGCTCACTGATTCGAAGCCTGCGATTGCACGTAGTACGGTGGTTTTGCCGCAGCCACTTGGGCCTAACAGGCTGAGTAGATCACCGTCATTAATCCGTAATGATACATCATGGACAGCAACACGTTCCTGGTAGCGGCATTCGATATTTTTTACGTCTAGAACGGGTTGCATCAGATTTCCTTTAAGATAGCTAAATGATAACAAATCTCATTTAGAAAAGTGACGAAAATTCCCACTAATTAGCCAGTTTTATCCATTTATATGCGATGTTGAGTATGGCAAATATAGGTTGAGTCACATTAAAGTAATATTAAACCGTCATTCGAACAGGTGCTTATCTGTATTACGAATGTAATAAAAGCTTCATATCTGTGTCATTCCATTGTCACTGATGATCGACATTATCTCTCCCAGATGTTTTTTCACAACATTTGACGTATTTGTACAACTCTTTGGGAGAAATTATGAAAATTTTAAAAATCGTGCCACTGGCATCAGCAGGATTGTTGCTGTCGACCGGCGTACAGGCAATGGAAGTTGTTGGTGACAAATTAGAAATCTACGGAAAGGTTCATGTCTCAATTGATTCAAGTGATACGGATGGGGCAACGACAACAGATGGTTTATCTGTATCAAGTAACTCATCTCGAATTGGCTTCAAAGGTCAATTACCAGCTGGTTCAGTAAAATTTATATATAAATTAGAGCAAGAAGCTCGTTTCGATGATAGTTCGGGTGGAACCTTTGCATCACGTAATACCTATGTGGGCATGAAAGGTGGGTTTGGTCAAATCATTGCGGGTATCCATGATACGCCTTTTAAAACCGTTGGTTCAAAGTGGGGTATTTTTGGTGATACGGTTGGTGAACGTCGTGCAATCTTAGGTGCCGGTTATATCGATGGTAATCAACTTAACGAACGCGCGAAAAATGCGATCATGTATCAATATAAAAATGATAACCTCAAATTCCAGGCCCTGTATGCGGTTGATCCGGAAGGTTCTGGTGGTGGTGTTGATAACAACGACAATAAAGTAACCAGTGTTGGTTTATTAGGTAAGATTGGTGGCTTTAAATACGGCGTTGGTTACGAAACCTGGGATAACCACAGTGCGATTGCAAACGGTGATGCGACTCGTATTTCTGTTGCTTATAAATTTGGTTTTGGTTCTATCGGCGCGATTTGGGAAAACATTGACTCTGACACTGTCACCCAATGGAAACGTGACGTGATAGGTGTGAATGCCAAATTCAAGATTGGTAAAGCGGGTGACATTCGTCTGCAATATTTAGAAGCCGATGATGCCGAAGGAACCACGGCGACTGGTGCGAACAAAATAGGTATCGGGTACTTCCACAAAATGGATAAGAAGCTACAACTGTATGCAGCATACGGTGCGACCGATAATGATGCCAACGCTGACTTTAAAGCGGTCGATGGTGGACACGGTGATGAAGTAGGTGGTCCGGTTGGTGGCAACCCAAGCTCAGTATCGGTAGGCATGATCTATAAGTTCTAAATCTATAAGTTGTAAAGATTGATAAAGAATAATAAAGGCATGGATAGTGGAGCAGGGAAGCTCTGTCGCCTTTTAGATGGTTAGGTTAAGGCCCGGCATTTGCCGGGCTATTTTTTTTCGTCCAGTAATTTGCCTTGTCCAAATCTTCTGGAAAGCCGGCAATCGCGCCAGTATAGGCACTAATCAGTGAATGCCTGGCATCAGGGTGCCCCTGTTCTGCGGCCTTAGTCCAAAGTTCAAGGGCTTTAGCAGGATCTTTTTTGAGGCCGTAAGCATAGGCATGCATGATGGCAAGATTGTTTTGTGCATTGGCATGGCCTTGATTCGCTGCCAGTTGCCACCATTCAATCGCTGATTTGTAATCATTAGCGACCCCCTTACCGGTATAAAACATGACACCGGCATTATATTGTGCATCGGCAATGCCTTGTTGACCTGAGTAGGTGAACCACTTTAGCGCTTCGCGTTCATCTTTTTTAACGCCCAGGCCTTTTAGATATAACAGGGCCAGATTATATTGTGCATCGCCATCACCTTTTTCGGCGAGTGGATGCCAAATCTCATAGGCTCTTTGATAATTTTTTTTGTCAAAGGCATCATGGCCGTCTTCAAGTGGCCCAGCATAAAGAGAGTGAGTGAATAGTAGACTTGTTTGAAACAGTATTAAATAAAATAGTATTCGCATCCCTAAAATATAGTATGCAAATGATGATTTAGCAGGGTTGAATGCGATTATTTTTGGTTTAATAGCAGTTCGATCAGGGCTTTTTGCGCATGCAGACGGTTTTCTGCCTGATCCCAGACCACACTTTGCGGGCCATCGATGACGACAGCGGTCACTTCTTCTTCGCGGTGCGCAGGCAGACAATGCATAAACAGGGCATCTTTTTTCGCGAGTTGCATTAACTTAGAATCGACCTGAAAGTTGGCAAAGGCCGCTTCGCGTTGAGCCTGCTCTTGTTCCTGGCCCATACTGGCCCAGACGTCCGTGGTAATCATATCGGCATCCTCACAGGCCTGTTTCGGATCCGAGGTCAGCATAATCCGTTCACCGGCTGCTTGTAGAATTTTGCTATCGGGTTCAAAACCAACCGGGGTTGCGATGTTTAATTTAAAATCAAACAAACGTGCCGCATTGATATAAGAGTGACACATATTATTACCATCACCGATCCAGGTCATGGTTTTGCCTTTAATGTCGCCGCGATGTTCTACGTAGGTTTGTACGTCGGCAAGCAGTTGGCAAGGATGATACATATCTGTCAATGCATTGATCACCGGTACGTTCGAATACTCTGCAAATTGTTCAAGCTTCTCCTGATCGAAGGTTCGTAACATGACGATATCAACCATTCTGGATAACACCCGTGCACTGTCTTCAATGGGTTCGCCGCGACCGAGTTGCGTGTCGCGCGGGGATAAAAAGATAGCGTGACCACCAAAATGAGCCATGCCTGTTTCAAACGAAACCCGGGTACGTGTTGAAGATTTGTCGAAGATCATACCCATGACTTTATTTTTAAAATACTCGTGGGCTTCTCCGGCTTTTTGTTTCGCCTTTAATTCAATGGCACGTTGAATAAGAGATTGGGCCTGATCCTCTGATAGATCAAGTAAGGTTAGAAAGTGTTGGATCATGCCGAAACCTTTGCATTCTCGAGATAAGTAATAATTAATTTTGAGACCTTATCGATAACCTGATGGGCTTGTTCATCGGTCATGACATAAGGTGGTAACAAGCGGATGACATTGCCTGCGGTGACATTTATCAGTAACCCATCTGCTAACGCCAGTTTAACCAGATCAACACAGGGGATATCAAGTTCAATGCCTAACATCAGGCCCTTGGCCCTGATCTCAACGATCCCCTCTACCTCGCCAAGCTTTTGTTTAAAGCCGTTTACAAATAAATCTGATAGCTGGTTAACGCGATCAATCAAATGATCTTTTTCGATTGTTTCGATAACACTGAGGCTGGCCCGACAGGCGAGTGGGTTCCCCCCGTAAGTCGAGCCATGGTGCCCCGGTTGGAATAACCTGGCGGCTTCACCCTTTGCCAGGCAGGCGCCAATTGGGACACCATTGCCGAGTGCTTTTGCAAGCGTCATCACATCCGGTTTTATCGCCTGATGTTGATGTGCGAACCATTTACCGGTGCGACCCATTCCAGTTTGAATTTCGTCAACGATCAGTAACCAACCATGTTGATCACATAAGGCGCGTAATTTTGTGAGATAGTCATCTGCGGGAATGGAGATTCCCCCTTCTCCGGTGATGGGTTCCACCATCACGCCGACAATCTCTTTATTATTTTTACCGATGTTTTCGATGGCCTCAATGTCGTTATAAGGGGCACGCACAAAACCACTCACCAGTGGTTCAAAGCCAGCCTGAATTTTTCGATTCCCGGTCGCGGTCAGTGTTGCCAAGGTTCTACCGTGAAAACTGCCCTCGGTGACAATCAAGGTTGGGGTATCGATGCCTTTGCTATGACCATACAGACGCGCCAGTTTGATCGCGGCTTCATTTGCCTCGGCACCTGAATTGGCAAAAAAAACGTTGTCCATGCCTGAAAGCTCACAGAGCTTATCGGCTAATTGGCGCTGTACATCGATCTCATAAATATTTGAGGTGTGTAATAATTTACTGGCCTGCTCACTGATCGCGGCCTGAATCGCAGGATGGGCATGGCCTAACGCGCAGACCGCGATACCGCCCAGGGCATCGAGATATTCTTTACCTGCAGAATCCCACAATAACGCGCCTTTTCCATGCGAAAAAGTGACATCTAAGCGGGCGTAATTTTTCATCAAATGATCCATATTTCTTACCAGCAACAAATAAAAAAGCAGCCTAAATGAGGCCGCCTTAGAAGGGCTTAATTTTAGACATTACTGTGCGATTGAGCAAATTCCTGGAATAAAAAACCCGGCATTTAGCCGGGTTTTTAGACTGCGACCCGTTATTTTCTAGAATGGGTAGCCATGTCCTTGAGCTATCATGCCTAATACCATAGGTATGGATAGTAAGGTATTGGTACGAGAAGCCATCAAGGCAACGGTCGCCGCTTTGGCTTTTGCTTCGTCGCTGGCTTCAACCATACCGAGGATTTTCTTCTGGTTTGGCCAGATTAGAACCCATACGTTAAATAACATAATGGTGCCTAACCAGGCGCCCATACCAATCGCTTTGTAGCCTTCAGCAAATGTGAATGCAGCAACGAAACCAGAACCATCGGCGGTGTGCATGGCTTCCAACGCCATGGCACCGGTAATCCAGGTGGCGACAGCCGCCCAGCGGAACCATAGCAGGGCAAGAGGGGCAACGTGCTTGGTGATGCCAGGTGCGGTACCATCGGCCTTTGCTGCGGGCATCACAGGAACCTGGACGAAATTGAAATAGTACAAAAGACCAATCCAGGTAATACCAACCAGGACGTGTGCCCAGACCCAGAAGGCCCATGGGTTGATCGTTGAAGTAGCTGTTGAACCTTCAGGTGCTGCTGGTTGCATGCCTTTAATCGCAAGCATGATAATAACAGCAAGCACAATACCTGAGATTATGGTGCCTAATACGGATTTTAATGGATTCATGGAGAATTCTCCCTTTTCTTGTTTTCTAATAGTTAAAGTTGGGCTCGATAAAAATTTTGAGCATTCTACTATAGTATTTGCGAGCTGGGCACCCCATCTTAACCACTGAGTGTTTATGGAGATTATCTAACCATATGAATTTATTGACAAAAATAGATAATACTGATATTACCCATTTATTATGAATCCAATCGAACTGAGTATATTTTCAAGCCGCATAAACGCTGTTTGCGATGAGATGGGCGCGGTTTTACAACGTGCTGCTTTTTCACCCAATATACGTGACCGCCTGGATTTTTCTTGTGCGGTGTTTGATGTTCAAGGCGAGTTATCTGCCCAGGCTGCGCATATTCCGGTCCATCTAGGCAGTATGGCCTATGCGATGCGCGACATCGTCAAAGAGATAGATTGGCAGAACGGTGATATGGTGGTGGTCAATGATCCATTTTTAGGGGGCACTCATTTACCGGATGTCACTTTAATTGCTCCGGTGTTTGTTGCTGGAGAACTGATGGGGTTTGTGGCCAACCGCGCTCATCACGCCGACATTGGAGGTGATAGTCCGGGTTCGATGCCGATCTCTAAATCATTAGCAGAAGAAGGTCTGGTGATACCTCCCCAACACCTATTGCAAAACGGCGAAATTAATCAACCCGTCATGCAAGCTATTCTGCAGGTGACGCGTAATAAAACAATTGGAAAAGGTGATTTTTCCGCTCAGATCAGTGCTAATCGTAGCGGTGTGTTGCGTTTGGTGGATTTGATCGAGAAGCTTGGACGCTCAACGTATCAAATCGCGTTAGATAAATTAAATAATTATGCGTTTTCAATAGCACGTGAGGTGCTGGCATCGATACCTAATGGCGACTATCACTTTACGGATGTGATGGATGATGATGGCCTGGGTAATATCGATTTAGCAATCAAATTAAATCTGACCGTCAGGGATAGTACCGTCCATGCCGATTTTGCAGGGACTGCGCCACAAACGGCTGGAAATATAAATTGTCCACTCTCGGTTGTCGCTGCGGCTGTTTATTACGTTTTTAGATGTTTGATGCCGGATTATACGCCTGCTTGTGCCGGTAGTTTTAAACCCATCACCATTGAGGCCCCACCCGGAAGTTTAGTTAATGCAAAACGACCGGCTGCGGTAGCCGCGGGTAATGTTGAAACCAGCACACGGATTGTTGATGTGGTGATGGGCGCACTCACTGAGGCGATCCCAGATCAGATCCCGGCAGCCAGCCACGGCAGTATGAATAACCTTGCCATGGGTAGTTTAGATGGGGGTAGTTCAGATGGGAGTAGTTCAGAAGGGAGTAGTTCAGAAGGGAGTAGTTCAGAAGGGAGTAGTTCAGAAGGGGAAACTTCAGATGGGGCAGGAATACATAAAGACCGACATTGGGATTATTATGAAACCATCGGCGGTGGTATGGGAGCGGGACCAACCTATCAAGGACTTTCGGCGGTGCAAACGCATATGACCAATACACGCAATACACCGATCGAAGTACTCGAAGCCAACTATCCGTTGCAAGTTAATCGATATGCGATCCGTGAAGGCACGGGTGGAACAGGTCTGCATCGAGGCGGTGATGGTTTAATTCGTGAGATAGAATTTACCGAGACGACCAGCGTGACATTGTTAACCGAGCGGCGTACTCATGCACCGTGGGGTAGTGCGAATGGTGGCAGTGGGCAAAGCGGAGTGAATAAAATAAATAACAAAATCATGCCTGCAAAATTCAGTACTACGGTAGAAAAAGGTGATTGTTTAATAATTGAAACAGCTGGTGGAGGAGGTTGGGGTAAAGTCAATTAACTTGACTGACTCCGGTATTTATCTATGTGCGGATTATGTGGTGAATTACGTTTTGATGGCGAAGCTTTAAATCCAGATGTGATAAAAAAAATGTTGCCTGAATTGGCACGACGTGGCCCCGACTTTGAATCGAGCTGGTCAAATGAAGTCGTACAATTAGGTCATCGACGTTTATCGATTATCGATTTATCCGCACGTTCCAATCAGCCGATGTTTGATGCCGCATTAGGATTGACGATCGTTTTCAACGGCGCAATCTATAATTACCCTGAATTAAGAAAACAATTTATTGCTGAAGGCTATCAATTTCAAAGTGAGGGTGATACCGAAGTCATTCTAAAGGCTTATCATAAATGGGGTGTCGATTGTCCTGCCCATTTAGATGGCATGTTTGCTTTTGCGATTTGGGATCAAAATAAACATAGCTTATTTGTTGCTCGAGATCGCATGGGCATAAAGCCGTTTTATTTTTCAAAAAATGATCAGTTTATTCGTTTTGCTTCGAATACCCAGGCTCTATTAGCGGCCGGGGATATTGATACTTCGATAGATAAGATCGGTTTGCATCATCAGTTTACATTACATGCCGTTATTCCAGCCCCCCATACGATATTGTCAGGAATAAAGAAGCTTGAACCAGGTACGTCGATGTTGATTGATAAAAAAGGTAGGGTAACAACGCAACGTTACTGGCACCTTAAAGCTCAACGCCCTAAAGAAAAGGTTACTGATCAGGAATGGACTGACCGAATTCATGATCAGTTACGCGATGCAGTAAGAAAGCGGTTAATGGTTGCCGATGTTCCGGTCGGCGTGTTGTTATCCGGTGGACTGGATTCGAGTTTGTTGGTTGCATTATTAGCGGAGAGTAATGTTCAGGATTTATTAACGTACTCGATCGGTTTTGAAGATCAACCTGAAGAAAAAGGCAGTGAGTTTGAATTTTCCGATCAAGTGGTGGAGCGTTATCAAACCCAACATCACAAGATTCACATTGCCAATGATCAAGTGTTAAAAAGATTACCCGAAGCCGTGCAGGCAATGTCAGAACCAATGTTTGGTCAGGATGCGGTGGCGTTTTATCTGTTATCCGAACAGGTTTCGAAAAGTGTAAAAGTCGTGCAAAGCGGGCAGGGTGCGGACGAAGTCTTTGCCGGTTATTTTTGGTATCCGCGAATGCATGAAGACATCAATGGTGAGTATGTTGATCGATTCGGTCGGTATTATTTTGATCGCGATCATAGTGAGTATTTGCAAACCGTGAATACTAAATATCATGGTGAAGATTACACCTCGCTGAAAATGGCTGAGTTACTCAATGAAGCGGATGCGGATGAGTTTATCGATCGGGTGTTACGTGCGGATGTGACCACCTTGATTGTCGATGATCCGGTCAAACGGGTGGACAACATGACCATGGCCTTTGGGCTTGAGGCGCGGGTCCCTTTTTTGGATTATCGCCTGGTTGAATTGGCCGCCCAGGTTCCCCCCCATTTGAAACTCGGTAGCGGCGGTAAACACATCCTCAAACAGATCTCACGTGGTATTGTACCTGATGCTGTTATCGATCGACCTAAGGGCTATTTCCCAATGCCGGCACTGAAATTCGTTCGCGGCGATTTTCTTGAATTTATGCGTGAGATTTTGCTGCAGCCGGCCGCACAACAGCGTGGCTTATATCAACGAGATTATGTCGAGAAGCTTTTATCTGAACCAGATCAGCACTTTACGCGCTTACAGGGCAGTAAATTGTGGCATTTGAGCTTGTTAGAATTCTGGTTACAAACTCATGTCGACAGGACTTGAATATACAATTTAAGCCCATATCCCAGTAATCAACTCAAGTATAGGTTTCGTTTTTCTAAAGACTATATTAGAATTACGTGATATTTAACGTCGCCGCGAATGGTTTCGTGTCGATTTAACTGACAGCAGATTACTGCATTAGAGGTTATAGCCCGATGGACGTATTAGAAAGAATCGACAAAATTGTAAAAGATAATTCAGCCGTTATATTCATGAAAGGCACGCCACAGTTACCTCAATGTGGATTTTCTTCGCGTGCAGCACAGGCACTGCAGGCGTGTGGAAAAGAATTCGCTCACGTTAATGTGTTGATGGATCAGGAAATATTTGAAAACTTGCCACGCTACCAGGATTGGCCGACGTTCCCACAAATTTATATCAATGGCGAATTGGTCGGTGGTTGTGACATCACTTTAGAGCTGTATCAGAAAGGTGAACTCAAATCCATGATGGAAGAAGCGAGTGCTTGATTCCAATTTAAATTAATCATAAAAAGCCCGCTGTCGCGGGCTTTTTATTGAATAAAATTAAATACCGATGTGCTTGTCCCAGGTGTTTACAATCTTACAGAATAATTCTGCGGTTTTTTCAGCGTCATAAATCGCTGAATGGGCCTTTTCGGCTTCCCATTCTATATTTGCGGCCATCACGGCACGTGCTAAAACGGTCTGACCATAAGCCAAACCGGCCAAGGTTGCGGTATCGAAACTGCTGAATGAATGAAAAGGCTGATTTTTGATATTACAGCGTTCCACCGCAGCGCGGATAAAGCCTAAATCGAAAAAGGCATTATGCCCAACCAATATTGCTCTTGAACATTGTTTGCTTTTGACTAAGGTGCGAATGGGTTTGAATATGTGCTCGAGTGCTGCAGGTTCCGGTTTCGCCATGCGAAAAGGGTGATGTGGGTCAATACCATTAAATTGTAATGCTTTAGGATCCAGTACTGAACCTTCGAAAGGTTCGACATGACAGGCGATCGTGGCACCGGGTGCCATGTAACCTTCCTGATCAGCAACAATGGGCACTGCGGCAACTTCCAAAAGTGCATTTTTATTGGGATCAAAGCCGGAAGTTTCGACGTCAACGATGACCGGTAGAAATCCGCGGAATCGGTGGGCAATTAGTTGTATCGGTGTATCTTGATTTATCGTACTCATCCGCACAGGATAGCGAAAAGAGTGCTAAATTTATAGTTAATAATTTTCAGCAAGAAAGGGCAGTTAAATGCATGGAATTTTGAATAAAAAGGTCTTGTTAGGCTACGTGCTGATATTCAGCCTGTCGATGAACGTGTGGGCGGCGGACTCCGATAATGGCATTCTTTGGCAAGTAAGCAAATCGGGTCAGTTACCTAGTTTTGTGCTCGGTACCATCCACTCGGACGATCCGGCGGTGACCGCATTACCCGCGAAAGTGACCAGCGCTTTGCAACAGTCAACCAGTTTTAGCGCGGAACTGGACCTTGATATGAGTAAAATGTTGCAGGCCCAAATGCAAATGATGTTACCCGAAAATAAGACGCTGCAATCGGTGATTGGTGCACAGCGATATAACCAATGTCTCAGCTTAATGTCTAGATACGGTGTACCCGAAGCGCTCTTGTCCAAAATGAAACCCTGGGCGGTGGCGGCTCAACTCAGCATGCCGAAACCTCAAACAGGTGTTTTCCTGGATTTACAACTTTTTCAAATGGCTCAGGTTCAGGGCAAAAAGACTTACGGTTTAGAGACGATAGCAGAACAAATGAGTGTTTTTGACGGAATGACTGAATCACAACAGCTAATCATGCTCGATCAGGCAATTAAGGATCATGCTCATATGCCAGCTAAGATCAATAAGTTAATAAAATTATATGTAAAACGTGATTTAAATGGGATGAAGAAATTTAGTGATATTGAAATGGAAAAAATCGATTCAAGCTTATCGAACCTTATGGAAGATAAATTGATTAATGAAAGAAATCATCGCATGGTGAAAAGGATGCAACCACAATTAGCCGCTGGCAAGGCCTTTATCGCCGTTGGTGCACTGCATTTACCTGGTGAGCAGGGTATATTAAAGCTTTTGCAAAAACAGGGTTATCAACTCAAGGTGATATATTAATATTTTATTTGCCAGCTAAGTTGTTCGCCATTACATAAAGGAATAATGGTTTCATCGGCGAGTGGCTTTTGCTTTGGCACCACCCAGGGTTTCTTTTCCAGGGTAAGTTTATTTTCATTAAGTGGAAGGTTATAAAAATTCGGGCCAAACTGGCTTGCAAATCCTTCGAGTTTATCGAGAGCATCTGCCTGTTCAAAAATATCGGTATAAAGTTCTATTGCGACCGGCGCATTATAAATACCGGCGCAA
>CAMYMO010000007.1 GCA_947259425.1 uncultured Ectothiorhodospiraceae bacterium
CCCGGTACACTGCTGCCGCCATAAACTTCCGTTGCTTCGAAGCGAAGTGGATTGAATCTTAGATTACCTCGTGCGATTACGGCAGAGAACTGCGCCATGGTATCCAAAGTGGTTAAGCCATCCTGTCCACTATAGGTCACCCCATCAATCTCATAGATGGTCTCGTCGTTGGTGTGCACACGCAGGGTTCCAAATACTCGTCGCCCAGTACGAATACGGTGATAGAAAGGCCGTATAAAGATCTCAAACGCATTGTCATCAACACTAACTTCTTTTAAGGGGCCACGCGTACGATGAATGCGTGGGGTTTGTGGGTCCACTTCAACAACAAATACCGGATCAATGGTAATACTCACCGGATCGTCGACGCTAACCACATGCGATTCTTTTAAATCAAAATCCAACATCAGGTTTTTCGGAATCCCAGGCGCGATGGGTAACTGACTACGGCCTTCTAAGGTAATGCGTACTTCCAATTCGGTGACTGGTGCACCCGCATCATCTAGAAATTCGGTTACTTGCACGGCTTCACCGCTCGCATCTTCAACCCAGATATCGGCATTGCTGTAATCCAGTACCACACTGCCTTTTACATAAATTCCACGCGGCACAGAGGCAGCGGTTAAGAATTCCGTCATCTCGGTATATTGCGCGAAATCGACCCGGGTATTCATTGGCAGGGTTTCTACCTCAGTACCGTCCTGACGTTCCAGTTTGATCGAGACGACATCAACGGTGTAACTGATAAAATCGCCCTCGGCATCGGTTAAGGCGATCAACACTTCACCATTATCGCCTGACCCGGCGTCGCTACTGCCACCGCCACCACAGGCACTCAGGGCGAAACCGCCCAGTAGTAAAAAACTGAATAGGGTCAGGTATTTCGATACCCCATTTATGATTAATTTTTTCACGATATATCCTCCTAAATTGAAATCGGATGGCGTTGTTATTGTTGCCATAGGGGAAATAACGTGTCTGATATAAGACGGTTGACAGGAAAATAAGAAAATTTCGCAACTATATTATTAGTATCCTTTACAATCTCCCCCATTAAACATGATATTAAATGGATTTGAAGAATTTGATTTCTCAAATTCATCATGTACTAATATTAATTACAATTGAAGTTGGCCTTTGGGAGGTCTGCATGTCCGAAGCAAGATTTGAACAATATAACGAAGTCATTAATAACCTGGTTGGTGAAAGTATAGGCTGCTCCCCAATGTCCTGGAATGCGGGCACGCTCACCATTGATTGTGACGGTACCGCGATACATTACAAATTAAAAAACCATGAAGATGAAAACAAGGCAAGCTTGAGTGATGAGTTGCGGGGGCTGTGTGAGCAACTTTATGTGTTAATGCGCGATAACGGCGATGTCTGGAATGCGGCCACCATCAATTACTTTAAAAAAGAGGATACCTGGGGATTTAAGGTCGACTTTGAATATGCCCCGAGTGAAAACGAAAACTCATAGGGCCAAAATTTAACACCTGGATAACACTTCGATTCCAATTCACGTTATGCTAAGACTTCGAACAAAATCCAGGTAAATGAACATGGGTCGTTATCGTCCCCCTGCCCCAAAATCTGCACCCTATATTACGCATGAGGGTTATGACCGACTTGAGCAAGAGCTTAATGCTTTATGGAAACGTCGTGCCGACGTCACCAAAGCCTTGAGTGCAGCCGCCGCTGAAGGTGACCGCTCTGAAAATGCAGAATATATTTACCGTAAAAAAGAGCTGCGTGAAATTGACCGGCGTATTCGCTATCTGCAAAAACGTCTGCCAGAACTCACCAAGGTTGACTCTACCCCTTCCGACCCGAGCAAAATCTTCTTTGGTGCCTGGGTTGAACTTGAAGATGAGCAAGGTGAACGTCACCAATACCGCATCGTTGGCGCTGACGAGATTGGCGACGATCCTCGCTATATCAGCATGGATGCCCCATTAGCGAAAGGCCTGTTTAAGCGCCAAGCAGACGATGAAGTGCAGATCCAAAGCCCGAAGGGTGAACAGATTTATTCAATAATTTCAATATGTTATAATCAATAAGCAGCTCAGACCGGGCATAACCCAGGATGCGCACATATACGTTATAATAATCACTCTGTAGAAAAAACTAGCAGAAATTTAACAAGAATTAATCAAAAACATCCCCTATATGGGGTTATTTCGCGATAAAATTAACAACTGAAATGGAATTCAGAATCCCCCTTCTTGATTCTAAACAGATGCTAACTAGAACATTGAGAACATCGTTTAAATGAAGAATCCGCTTTACACACTCAAATCCGGCAGCACGATTGAAAATTACCAAATCTCGCGTGTGCTTGGCGTCGGCGGATTTGGCATCACTTACCAGGCCCATGACTTAAACCTAGACGTCGCCGTTGCGGTCAAAGAATATTTTCCCCATGGTCTGGCCGTGCGAGAAGCCGATGGTATCTCTGTCGGAGCAAAGTCTAATAAAGATGAACATGTTTATGAATATGGGCTACAACGTTATCTTGATGAAGCGCGGATCCTGGCGCAATTTAAAAATCAAAGCATCGTACGCGTATCTCGATATGTTGAAAAAAATGGTACCGCCTACATCATCATGGACTATGAGGAAGGGGTACCGCTCAGCCGCTATTTGATGCGTTGCAAAAAACTGACGGAAGTTGAAATCAAAAATGTATTCCGTCCTATCTTACGCGGGCTGACGCATGTGCATGATAAAGAATATTTACATCGTGATGTCAAACCATCCAATATCTATTTGCGTAAAAAAGGCTTACCGGTACTACTGGACTTTGGTGCCGCCCGCCAGGCCCTGAACCAGCATGGGCGGAGTATTACCAACCTGGGAACACATGGTTATGCTCCTATCGAGCAATTCACCACTCAGGAACGACAGGGTCCATGGTCTGATATCTATGGTGTGGGCGCAACAATCTATCACTGTATGATGGGGGCGGCACCGATGACCGCACTGGATCGAGTCTCAGCCCTCCATGATGGTCGCCATGATCCCATGCAACCGGCTAAACGGCTGGGCAAAAATAAATATTCAAATGAATTACTCGAAGCGGTTGATTGGATGTTGAGTGTCCGTACTAAGGATCGACCACAGGATATCAATGAAATTGTCTCAGCCTTTTCACTCACCAGCAACCAACACAATACGATCCTCACCGAAACTGATGTGGATTGGGATACCGAATTGATTGCCCAGGCCGAACGACATCTTGCCAAATATTTAGGCCCGCTCGCGCAAACCATTGTCAAACAAAGCATGAGCAAATCAGCCAGTATTGAAGACCTCTATCGGTTATTAGGTCAACACATCGACGATTCAAAAGAACGAGACCTTTTCCTGAATAGCGTCCAGGCCAGTTCATCGCTGACCTCGAAGGTGAAAAAAGGCCAGGCTCAACGAGATCAAAACATAGCCGATCTAAAAACGGTAAAAGTCACTCGCATCAGCCCTGGCATGCTTAAAACAATGGAAGAGCAACTCGCAGCGCATATTGGCCCATTAGCCCTCATGTTAGTTAAAGATGCCGTCAAAAATGGCTCTGATTTAGAGTCAATTATTGATATATTATGCGAAGAATTACCCACCGAGAAACAACGAAATCAATTTCGTGAACAGCTCGCATTTTAAAAAAACGAATAATAATTTGAGAAAACTATGCGTATTGCCACAAAATTTAATCTTGTCCTGATCAGCATATTATCCCTCGCGCTTGTCGGCGCAGGATTTTTTAGCTTCAAATTATTACAAGATAATGCTCAACGTGAAGTCGTCGACCATGCAGGTATGATGATGGAAACTGCATTGGCTATCCGTGGCTATACCGTCAGCGAAGTCCGTCCGTTACTCAAAGCCCAAATGCAGCATACCTTTTTACCGCAATCCGTACCTGCCTATGCGGCTACCAAAAGCTTTGAAGCCTTGCGTAAACAACCGAACCATCAGGAATATTCTTATAAAGAAGCCACATTAAACCCGACCAACCCTTTAAACCGAGCCACCGATTGGGAAAATGATATTATTCGAGCTTTCAGGGATGGGGCGGGTGGTAAACAGGTTTTGACGGTCCGAGAAACCGCCCGAGGACCGTTATTACATTTGGCCCGCCCGATTAAAATTAAAAAACAGGGTTGCTTAACCTGCCATGGTCGGGCCGATGATGCACCCAAGTCAATGCTCGCACTTTACAATAGTCGCTCGAATGGGTTTGGCTGGAAATTAAATGAAATTGTCGGCGCACAAATTGTTACCGTACCGATTGCGGTTCCGCGCGAAGCCGCAAACCAGGCGTTTATGAACTTTATGTTAATCATGGTATCCATTTTTGTATTCATGATCATCGCCTTAAATATCTTATTACGTAAAATCATCATCAAGCCGATTATTCAAATGGCCGAGCAGGCCAATGAAATCAGTATGGGACAAATGACTTCACCCGAATTTAATGAAGCGGGGAAAGATGAGTTATCAACTCTGGGAACTTCGTTTAACCGTATGCGCCGTAGTCTGCAAAAAGCCATTCGTATGCTTGAAGATAAAAATCCTAGAAAATAGTCTATAGCAACGACATCCTAGTCGTTCACAAATAGCTGGAAACATCTTTAATTAAAATACTTTGTGAACGCGAAGGCAAACAAACTTTATAGTAAGCAAACGACTTTTTACCAGGAAAGGGGTGAACCTTAACCTGCGTTTTAAAAGGATGTTTTTCTACTAAACGACGTGGAAACACCGACATACCAAATCCAAGCGCAATACATTGTAGTATTGTTTCAATCGAAAAAAGATACTGTTGGCGCTCGGAAACCAATCCTAGATCATTACAAAATTGTATTAGTGCCTGTCCAAAAAAACAGGCGTTATCAAGTAACATCGGTTGTAAACCAGATAAATCTTCAGTACGAAGTTGCTTGACCGAACGTGGCGTGACAACACAAAGTTCCGCAGGGATACTTTTTATAACGTGTATATTGGTTGGTTTTTTCCGTGCAATTACCACACCGATATCGATTAAGTTATTCTCGAGGTATTCAAAAATTTGATGAGAGTACCCCATTTTTATCTCTACCCGGGTAGAAGGATGATCCTTGATCCATTTAGCCAGTGGCGTATGTAAATAGGTTCTCATAAACGTATCGGGCACACCAAAAGTAAGCCGGGATGGTAAGGTGGTCGTACTGACCTCTCGAATGATATCTTGTTCAAGCAAAAACATCTCTTGAGCATAGGGCAATAATTTCTCACCATATTCAGTCAAATGCATTCCCTTCTTTGACCTGCTAAACAGGGTACAGTCCAGCTCGTCTTCGAGCTGTTTAAGTCGTGCGGATAGATTCGACTGCACGTAGTTTAATCGGTTAGCCGCTTTGGTCAGTGACTTCTCTTCGGCGATAGCGACAAATACTCGTAGTAAATGAAGATCCATATTTGCTCCCTTTCAATCGTTCGTTTTTTATGAACGATATGTTCATTATATATCGTTATATTTGCATACACAATTTCGCTATATTACCCATCAACTTAGCGAATAAACAAAAGCTTTACGAGGTATATCATGAACTTAGTCACCGGAAATGAAAGTGAATCAGATGATCCCCAATTAAATGCCGTAATAAATTTTTACCA
>CAMYMO010000008.1 GCA_947259425.1 uncultured Ectothiorhodospiraceae bacterium
CCCGCACCGGTAGCAAAATCATTTTGCCTTGAAACCGGTGGACGCATCAGTGCGAATGGTTCGGTCATTGCGGATCTAATCCAATCCGATATTCAAATTTTGTTAGAACAAATTGATGAGCTAACACGATTGGAGGCATCCCCGCCATCAGCGGTTGCAATCAATCTATTATTTTCTTATCTCGACGAGCAATTTGAAGTTAAGATAGAAGAGCAAATTAGAAAAAAATTTCCCGACTTATTTATTTCGCGCTCATCTGCAATTCTACCCGAATATAAAGAATATGAACGAGGGATGGCAACCTGGCTCAATTCATACGTGGGCCCATTGGTTGAACGATATTTACGAAATTTATGTTCGGCTCTGGAGCATGCGACCGTTTCGGTGATGCAAAGCTCAGGTGGTACGATCTCAGCAGAACAAGCCGGACAGCAGGCAGTACATATGGTGTTGTCAGGACCGGCGGGCGGATTAGCTGCGGCGAAGTATATTGGTCAACTTTGTGAACAGACACGTTTACTCACTTTTGACATGGGGGGAACCTCAACGGATGTGGCCATGATCGATGCTGAGCTTGAGCTAACCAATGAAGGCATGATTGGTCCGTATCCGGTCGCTATTCCGTTGGTTGACATGCATACCATTGGCGCAGGGGGGGGATCGATAGCGACGATTGATGCAGGTGGGTTATTAAAAGTGGGGCCGGAATCGGCCGGAGCCGATCCAGGGCCCGCCTGTTATGGTCGTGGTGGATTAAATGCAACGGTCACAGACGCAAACCTTGTACTTGGACGTTTACGTGAAGATGCTTTTTTAGGTGGTGGCATGAGACTTGATCGGCAAGCGGCGACCACGGCCGTTAAAAAATTAGCCGAGTCGTTAAACTTATCAACCGAGCAAGCCGCGCTCGGGATCATTCAACTTGCTAATGAACACATGGCTCAGGCTTTGCGGGTAATGTCGATACAACGTGGCATTGATCCACGTCAGCTGAGCCTGGTTTCGTTTGGTGGTGCCGGCGGCTTGCATGTTTGTGCCCTGGCAGAAGCACTTGATATGCGCAATGCCATTGTACCGATCCATGCCGGTGTTTTATCAGCGTTAGGGATGTTGGTTGCGCCAAAATCGAGGCGCTTATCACAAACCATTGGCATGGCCCTGGATACCTGCGAAGAACAAACATTGCAAAAACACTTTAGTCGCCTGCAACAAGCAGGTTACTCAGCATTAAGTGCTGAAGGTGTTTCTGCCGCTAATATTAAAACAGAATACAGTGTTGATTTGCGTTACCAGGGGCAAGCCTACTATATAAATGTTCCGTGGCATTTTACTGACGAAGGTGCGGGGCGGGCAAGGCAGGCAAGCAAGTTAGCTTTTCATAAACTTCATCAACAACGTTATGGCCACGCGTTGGAGGTGGAACTTGAATTAGTCAATATACGCGTAGCGCTGAGCTGTGCCAGTGAATCGTTAACCTTGTCATCCGTCTCAACAAACACGCAAAAAAAAATTAACACAGCAAACCTGGTCGGTATTACGGAGCCTGTTGAGGTCATCGATCGAGATTCCCTGGTCGTGGGTGATGAGATAACGGGACCTGCTTTAATTACGGAAATGGTAGCCACGACCTATGTGGCACCAGGTTGGTTTTTGAAAATTGATGAGGTGGGAAATATAATTTTACACCGAAATTCGAACGCTAGCGTTAATATGTTAAGCATATGATGAAACCTCCAGTCTCATGATTAGCTTTTATGGAACTGCCGACGACGAACAATGCGATCTGGGCTGGCACTCATCGAACTGGATGAGCAAGCTATTATCGATGTTAACTATTATAAAAAATAGATGTAAACATTAAGCTGCGCGCAATGATTCAAGCGTATCAAGAAAGTTTTTACACCAGGTTAAGGCTTGCAGATAGATTGCGCTAATTTTATCTGCATCAACAATACTAGCATCCAATTCATCCCATTCACCACGTTCATAACTAATACTTGCCTGTAAGGCCTGTCCCAGTGAACCCTGGTAATTAAGCAAGGCATCAGTGACTGATTGGGTAATCGGTAGTTGAGTTAAGACCTGATCCATTGGTTGATCCATAACTGCGTCCATAACTGAAAATAAACCCACCATAAAAAACGTCGCGGCTTGTTCGTTTTGTTCTAGCTCTTTAGCGATCAGCTCACACATATGTGCTCGAATCAATGCGGTCACGAATAATTCAAAGGGTTTATCATCAATGCTTGAGATGACTATCAGGTAGGTGATTGAGCGAACCGTTTCGATCCCAAGTAACATAATTGCATGTTTAATGGAGCTAATTTCATTGTCCATGGCATAATGTGACGAGTTGATATAGCGTAACAAACGAAATGACAAGGTCACATCCTGCATGATTAAGGTTTCGATTTGTCCCACATCCGCTTCCGGATCACTGATTTTCGATAACAGGTTTAGCAACGCAAGTCGATTGGCGGGTGTTTGTTTACCTGAGATTACATTCGGTTTACAGAAGAAATAACCCTGAAAATACTCAAAACCATAATCCAGGCATTTTTGATATTCTTGCTGGGTTTCAACTTTCTCGGCTAATAATTTCACTGGATATTTAGATAAATCATCAACATGTTGTTTAAGTTGCTGTTCATCGAGTGCCATCAGATCTATTTTAATGATATCGGCAATCTCAACTAACGGCGCGAGGTGTGGGTGAAAAATAAAATCATCGAGGGCAATAGTATAATTATCTTTTTTGAGGCGTTGAATGCCCCTTAATATACTGTCGTCCAGCTCGATATCTTCAAGCATTTCCAGCACCAGTCGATTTTGTTCAGCCGGGAGGGGGAGGTTGCCGTTGATGAAATTTCGGGTCAGGTTGATGAAGCCGAGTTTGTCACCAATGATATTGCTTAACCCAAATTCAGTTAGTGCATTAACGATTAATTGCGAGGTGGCTAGATCGGGGTCGTCAATATTTGCGTAATTTTTTTCACTGTTTCGGAAAAGCAATTCGTAAGCAAATACATTTTGATCACGATCGTAAATTGGTTGTCGGCCAATATAAATGCCTTGCATTGCTTATCTGCCTCTCGCGGGTTAAGGGAAACTTGCTGTCGCTTAAAAGGTTATCGGAAGGTCGATTTGATTGTTTAAGTCTATTTATCGATTAGTGCTTTAAAAGAGATCTAAATTTTATGCTGAACTGGTTAAAGCATGATTTATAGTATGTTTGATTGGCGACGGTCAGTTGTGCTTGAGATATTGTTGGCAATCGAAGTTTTCAGTAGCCGGGATATCGTCTTTTTGACCTAAATCATCTTTACCATTTTTACCAAAAGAATATAAGTCATAATACTTGGTTATACTGATATTCGCTGGCGAAGCGTATTGGTATTTGCCTTGCCAGCCATCGTTGGGCAAATCTTTTAGAATTCCGTCGCTAACGAGTAATATTTCTAAGCCTTGTTGAGTTGTCGGGTATCGATGTGTTTTAAGTTTGTATAAATCTAATGCGGATGATAATGCTTTCATGTCATAAATCGTTTTTGTACAACGTGCGACGTCCGGACGGGCTTGTAATTTGGGTACAATTAGCAGACTCACTATGATTAAGGCGACACCTATCAAGAAGGTGATGACAGAGATAATAATGATGATGAGTTTGGTGTTTTTACTCATTTTATCGAGTCCATTAATAAATTTCTTCTAGAGATATCTTCTTCAGCCTGTGTGGTGATGACAGATTTTGCCCTGCTGTGCCTGTCCGATTAGTGTATCGCACTGATGTTGTTCTGTGATGTTATTCTGTTTAGCCCGCTAATTTATCGAAACACCAGTTTGAGTTGTTAGTGGGCCGGAATGAGTGCTTCTGTTATCGGCAAGCAGGTTTCGGCCGGAGAGCGATCCAGCGATTCTTAATAAACTAAGCCCGAAATACAAAACCCAAAAGTGCAAAACTTGGATGAACGGCAGGTGATACGGGGTAATCACGCAGAAGGCGTCTGATCGCTATACAGGTCGCACTACAGGATCAGACTGAACGCCTGGATTAGATATGTTATTTGATCTTTGCTTCTTTATACATGACATGCTGACGAACGACAGGATCATACTTTTTGATTTCCATCTTTTCAGGCATGTTACGTTTGTTTTTACTGGTGGTGTAGAAATGACCAGTACCCGCACTGGAGACTAAACGAATTTTTTCGCGAGCGCCTTTCTTTGCCATGGTGTTGTCCCCTTAAACCTTGTCGCCGCGTTTGCGGATGTCTGCTAATACAGTGTCGATGCCTTTTTTGTCAATCAGGCGCATACCACTGGTACTGACGCGTAATTTAACAAAGCGTCCTTCTGACTCAACCCAGAATCGATGAGTATGTAAATTTGGCAAAAAACGACGGCGCGTCCTGTTTTTGGCGTGTGACACGTTATTGCCTGACATCGGCCGTTTTCCGGTTACTTGGCATACTCTTGCCATGGTCTTGCTCCCAAATGGATCTAAAAAAGAGCGCGAATTGTACGGAATCAAACCCCCTTAAGCAAGCAATCTTGGCTAATTACCTGCTTTTTGAGGGCTCCGAGACGTATTTCTGCTGTCCCCCAATATTATTCAAATCCAACCACGATCGGCAAAAGAGGTACAATTTGTTGATCCAACGACCAAATGATCCAGAATTCGGACATTGATCAGTTCGAGAGCGGATTGCAGCCGCTCGGTTAACTGTCGATCGGCCTGACTGGGTTCGGCTACGCCAGATGGATGATTATGGGCAAGAATCACCGCCGCGGCGTTGAGACGCAGGGTTGAAGCGACGACTTCACGTACAGGGACGCTGGCACCGTCAATGGTGCCGCGAAAAAGCTCCTCAAAACCAAGTACTCGATGGCGTGTATCCAGAAACAAAACGGCAAAGACCTCGTAGGGATAGTCAACCAAACGGGCATGGACCGCCTCACGGGCCTCGGCTGGCGATTGTATACTGCTTCCCAATTCAATCTGTTGGCCCAGATGGCGCCTGGCCATCTCCAATACGGCCTGTAGCTGAACAAATTTGGCCTTCCCGAGTCCTTTGACCCGGCAAAATTCCTGTTCATTTGCGAGTAACATCGGGCTCAGGCCAGAAAAGATTTGCAGACATTCACGGGCCAGATCGACCGCGGTTTTACCCTGGGTGCCGGTGCGTAGGAAGATCGCGAGTAATTCGGCATCGCTTAACGATTGGGGGCCTTTTTCGAGTAAACGCTCCCGAGGGCGCTCAGATTTTGGCCACTGATTGATGGGTGTGATGGATAACATGTCGACCTCCGTGTCGATGATACAAACTGTAATTTTAATAAGGCATCCTAGCCCAAGATTTTACCGGCTAAAATCTCAATCCAAACATTAGTTTAAGTTACGAGGTATTTGCAAGCTATAATGAGACATGGAGCGAAATAGATTATGTTAGAGCGATTGTCCAATAAGCGAGTTCTACTTGGTGTGACGGGCAGCATAGCCGCTTACAAGGCCGGTGAGATTGTTCGCCGCTTACGTGAGTATGGTGCTCAGGTCAGGGTCATCATGACGTCTGCGGCGACTGATTTTGTCACGCCGATGACTTTCCAGGCCCTGTCAGGTAACCCGGTGCATCAACACTTATTAGATACC
>CAMYMO010000009.1 GCA_947259425.1 uncultured Ectothiorhodospiraceae bacterium
TACAAAATTACCGAACTCATGGTAATCACCGGTCATTTTCATTTTTATCGGTAATTCCGCATAGAACTCAATAAATTGTTCACCCTGCGGTTTAAATAATTGAAACTCGATCCCACTGGCTAAACCGGTTTGAGATATATCAACCAATAAACCTTCAACTTCGGTCTTACTCGGTAATTGTCTTAACATCGCACCGAAAGATTCTTCAATCTCGGTTAATTGTTGTTTATAGGCATCCAGGTTAACTGCCTTGGCCTGCTTGCTTTCAAAGTCAGCCTTGAGCGTTAGTTCGGTTTTTTCAACACGTTCCAGCTTTTCAATCTGGCCTTGTGTATCCAGGAAAAATCCACCAACCGCGGCCGCCGCGGCAACGATAATGATGAGTGCGATTTTAACGGCAGTAGGCCAGGCACCAATATTGCTGAGGTCAAGATTATTTAGATCAATATCTTTCACTACTTCTTACCTGCATTATTTTGTTTTGACGCCGCATCTCCATTCTCAGCAGCACCTTTGGTTGATTGTTTCGCATGTAATGAAAATTTACGTGTACTCTCTTTTTTACCCACCTCGATAATTTGAAGTTTCGGATCAGCCAACCAGTCGGATTCATCAATATTGCGCATAAAGGCAGACACACGTGCATTGGATTGAGCAATGCCATCCATATTTAGTGTTCGACCCGTTTGCTTAAGCTTGCTTAGATGCACACCTTCAGGCAGGACCCGAACAAGTTCATCAAATAGTCGTACCATTTCCGGACGATTACGCTGTAATTTTTGAATGATCTCCATACGAGCCAATAGACGATCTTTTTTCTCGGCAAGTGCGTCGATCTCTTTAATTTCCGCCTCAACCTTTCTAATATGCTGCGTTAAAAAGGCATTTCTGTCTTCCTGCTTACCAATCAATCTTGCATATTGCAGATGTACAGCAAGAATCCCGACCACCACCAAAACCAGAGACAGACCCAGGATCGTGAAGAACTGACGTTGCTGTTCTTTTCGTAGCTCTTGTCGCCAGGGGAGTAGATTAATTTTTGCCATCAGTCAAAACTCCTCATGGCCAAACCCGTTGCAATCATTAACGCTGGTGCATCATTACTTAAACTTTGAGCTTTAACTCGCGATGCGATCACCATATGCGTAAATGGATTCGCGATTGAGGTATGTACACCTAACTTATCGGCGATCATTTCATCAATACCCGGAATCATCGAACTTCCACCGGCCAATAAAATATGGTCAACCTGATTATATTGGCTAGAGGAAAAGAAAAATTGTAATGAACGACTTACTTGCTGAGCCATGGCCTCTTTAAAAGGCTCCAGGACTTCAGGCTCATAATTATCAGGCAGGCCACCCTGGCGTTTTGCCATGCCTGCTTCTTCATAAGATAGGCCATAGCGACGCTGAATCTCTTCGGTTAACTGCTTACCACCAAACACCTGTTCACGTGTATATATAGTCTTTAAATCGCTCAATACATTTAATGTGGTCATCGTCGCGCCGACATCGATCACGGCCACAGTTTGGTCGATACCTTGGTCGGGAATGGATTGCGCTAACAGATTGAAGGCATTTTCCATTGCATAGGCTTCCACATCAATGATGCGTGCTTTTAAACCGGCCATTTCAATCGCCGCCATACGTACTTCAACGTTTTCACTGCGTGATGCAGCAAGTAATACATCTACTCGCTCAGGGTCATTTTCAGTGGCCCCGATCACTTCAAAATCGAGATTTACTTCCTCTAAGGGATAGGGAATATATTGATCCGCTTCGAGCTCGATCTGCTGCTCCATTTCATCCTCAGACAAGGAGGCCGGCATCGAAATAATTTTGGTAATAACCGCTGAACCTGCCACCGCCGCACAGGCAAATCGTGAGCGTGAGCCTGAGCGTTTCACCGCCCTTTTGATGGCTTCTCCCACCGCTTCAACGTCAGAAATATTCTTTTCAATCACTGAGTTAGGTGGCAACGGCTCGACCGCATAGGATTCCACGCGTAAGCGGTCACCGCTGCGTCCAAGCTCCAGGAGCTTAACTGCAGTGGAAGAGATGTCCAGTCCCAAAACCGGTGGGTTTTTGGGTTTAAATAGGTCGCCTAGGCCCATGATTTTTCTCTTATATCCCCAGGGGTTAGATCACATATATGTATAATTACATTAACTACCGTAGTCAACTATAGGTCAAATAATAAGTAAATACAAACCATTCGTGGTGTTTTGTGACCCAAAGCGGATATACTCGCTTGCTCTGATGTCCTATCGGTAAATTAACAGAAAGCTACAGACAAGATTAGTAACCGCGTGAAACCCATCATAAAAAAATTTTTACTATATGGAACAAGCACTTTCATCGTTTTGGGCCTGCTCGCCGTGCTCGGCGTCTATGGCTTATTCCTATATTTAAACCCGAAATTACCTGATATCGACACCCTCAAAGATGTCCGCTTACAGGTGCCATTACGGGTTTACACCCAGGATAAAGAGCTGATAAACGAATTTGGCCAGATGAAACGCTCGCCAATGAAATACGAAGAATTCCCACAGCAGCTCATTAATGCGGTACTGGCAGCGGAAGATGATCGCTTCTTTGAACACCCTGGTGTCGACTATAAAGGTATATTACGAGCCGCACTTGAGCTGATCTTGAGTGGTGGTGAAATACGCTCGGGTGGTAGCACCATCACCATGCAGGTTGCACGAAACTTTTTTTTAAGCCGTGAAAAAACATACTTAAGAAAAATGAATGAGATCTTCCTGGCCCTGAAGATCGAAGAAGAGCTTAGCAAAGAAGATATTCTCGCCCTGTATTTAAATAAAATATTCCTCGGCAACCGAGCCTATGGCTTCGCCGCGGCTTCCCAGGTTTATTACGGCAAACCGTTAGCCGAACTGAGCCTGGCGCAGACCGCCATGTTAGCCGGACTGCCTAAAGCCCCATCACGTTATAACCCGGTCGCCGATCCAGAACGTGCTACCGAGCGACGTGATAATTATGTTCTGAAACGTATGTTTGATCTCGAGTTCGTCACTGAAGAGGAATACATGCTGGCCCGTGCAGAAGCAGATGATGCCGACTTACATGGTCAGGCGATTGAAGTTGATGCGATGTATATTGCCGAAATGGTTCGCAGTGAGATGTTACTACGCTATGGTAAAGAAGCGTTATCCGGTGGCTTTAAAGTCTATACAACCATTAAGAAAGATAAACAAACCGCAGCGAATACAGCCCTGCAATCGGCACTCTTAGAATACGATCGTCGACATGGCTACCGTGGACACTTACAACATATCGATATCAATAAAAATTTAGAACTGGACGAATTAGACAGTTGGCAACAGGCCCTGGCCGAAATCGATAGTGTCGGAAATCTGCAGCCGGCAATCGTATTTGCGATTGACACGGATAAGGATAAAGAAAACGAAATTCAACAAAGTGCGTATGCCTATACACAAGATGGGCGAGTTGCCTATCTGCCCTGGGATCATGTTAGCTGGGCTCGTCGTTATATTGATGATAATAATCTGGGTCCTGAATTAAAGAAGATTACCGACATACTTAAAGTTGGCGATGTGATTTATGTTGCTCCGGGTGAAACCAAGGCATGCTCCTGGCTGGCCCAGGTTCCCAAAGTTTCAGGTGCGCTGATTTCCATAAACCCTGTCGACGGTGCAATCGATTCGTTAGTCGGTGGTTTTGATTTTAACTTAAGTAAATTTAACCGTGTCACCCAGGCCAAACGACAACCTGGTTCAAGCTTCAAGCCCTTTATCTATTCAGCAGCGATTGATAAAGGCTTTAGCACGGCCAGCATTATTAACGATGCACCCGTCGTATTTGATGCACCGGGATTAGAAGATACCTGGCGGCCGGAAAACTATACCGGCAAAATTTACGGTGAAACACGATTGCGTAAGGCGTTAATTAAATCTCGCAACCTGGTATCAATACGCTTACTTCGCGACATTGGCATCGGTTACGCCGTTCGCTATGCGCGCAAATTTGGTTTTGAAAATGCCAACTTGCCTCGCGATCTCTCCCTGGCATTAGGCAGTGGGACCTTAACACCTTTAGAGTTGGCAACGGGTTATTCCATATTTGCCAACGGTGGCTACCGAGTCAAACCCTATTTTATTGATTACATCGAAGGCCCTGATGGTAAAGTAATCCACGTAACCAATGCTGAAATAGTTTGTCCAAAATGTAGCGATGAACTTGAAGCAAAAGCCGCGGCTGAACAAGAAAAAGCGGAAGCCGCCGCGCAGAACGAACAAAACACCGGCAAGTCTGAAGCGCAGGTCTTTGAGGACACGCCGGTCGTGCCGGTACAACAGGATACCTTACAAGCGTTTCTGGTGGCTGGCGATGAACAATTCACGCTGGAAGATACCATTCGTCGTGAGCTTCAATTCCAGGAAGGCCCTGTTGTGTTCAAACCGGCACCCCGTATCATAAGCCCACAAACTTCATTTTTAATTAACAGCATGATGCGTGACGTCATTCGGCGTGGCACCGGCGTCAAGGCGCGTGTCATAGGCCGAAACGATTTAGCCGGTAAAACCGGAACAACGAACGATCAACGCGACGCCTGGTTCTCAGGCTTTAATGCCAACACGGTGACCATTGCCTGGGTTGGCTTCGATAATCCGAAACCACTTGGTAATCGAGAAACCGGTGCTAAAGCGGCACTGCCTATGTGGATTCATTACATGCGCAATGTATTAAAAAACCAGCCGGAAATTCCGCTGGTGCAACCGCCACGAATCGTTTCGGTGCGCATCAACTCAAAAACCGGCCTGCTAACGACCGCGACTGATCCGGATGCGATTTTTGAATATTTATTAGAAGATCAAATTGCCAACGATGATCTACTAAACAATAACAACTCTGCAGACCCGAGTACGGACATCACCCGAGATATTTTTTAATTAGATTAATGTCACGTCATAAAAAAGAACAACAAATGCGACTACGGCTTGCCCAGGAAGCGGCACAAGTATTGATTGAATCCGGTAGCCGGGATTTTGCCATGGCCAAACGTAAGGCGGCTGAACATTTAAGTGCGCACGATACTCGCAATTTACCCACTAACATTGAAATAGAACAGGCCCTGGCTGAATACCAACGTCTGTTTCGTTCAGAAGACCAGCCACAAATATTAAAGAAGTTACGCGAGATTGCCTATGATGCAATGCAGTTTTTTGCTGACTTTAAACCACGTTTAGTCGGACCTGTTTTAACCGGTACCGCCGATACCAATACCGCGGTCAATTTACATGTCTACAGCAACACTTACGAAGAAGTAAGCTTATTGTTGTTAAACAATAATATTCCATTTGAAAATCAAGACAAACGTTTACGTACCGGTCAGGACAGTTATGTCTTTTACCCATGTATTGTTTTTTTTGCCGAACAACAAAAAATTGAAGTCGTGGTGTTTTCAAATAAACAACAAGGCTTAAAACCACTTAGCCCGGTGGATGGTAAACCCATGCAGCGTGCAGACCTCGCCGATCTCGAAATATTGTTGAATGAAGAAGTTTGATTCCTCTGCGGTAATTCAGCTTTGACTAACCCCTGATCTACTTAATGAACGACAAAGATGAATGTGGAAATCCTAATGAATTTTCCATCATTG
>CAMYMO010000010.1 GCA_947259425.1 uncultured Ectothiorhodospiraceae bacterium
CTGAAGGCAACTTAGTTGGCCTGGAAGCTCTGATTCGCTGGCTTCATCCAACACAGGGTATTGTCTCGCCGCTTAATTTCATCCCGATTGCAGAAGAAACCGGACTTATCCTGGAATTAGGAGACTGGATTTTAAAAGAATCATGCGAATTTTGTCGACAATATAAATTACAACTGGTCGCTATTAATATTAGCCCGCGACAATTTCGTCAGCCTAATTTTGTTGAACGTGTACAAAACATTATAAAATCAACCGGTGTGAATCCACGTGCGCTGATGTTTGAAGTCACTGAAGGCGTCGTTATCGATAATATCGAAGATACGATTCATAAAATGAATATCCTGAAAGAATTAGGAATCCGTTTTTCAATCGACGATTTCGGTACTGGTTATTCATCGTTGGCCTATTTAAAACAATTACCACTGGATCAACTAAAGATTAATGACAAATTTGTTCATGATATTGTCAATAACTCCAGTGATGCAATCATAGTCGAAACGATTATACTCATGGCCAGACACCTGGGATTAAAAATTGTAGCCGAAGGGGTTGAAACAGACGAACAACTTAGCTTTTTGACCGATTTAGGCTGCGAGATGTTTCAAGGTTACTTGTTTAATTCACCGCTAAACAGACAGGAATTTATATCTTATTTAGAAAATAATTCGACCGATACAACCGAAAACACACTTTCCTCATCACTCAATTAGAGGTTCGTTTGTGTCAAAAAACGATTTACCGGTTTATAACCCAATTAGCGTTTACAAAGTTTATAGCCAATCATCCAAATAAACAGTAAAAACAGGCTGCCGGCTCCGCCAAAAAAGGAGGGAATGCGAGCATACTGGATCGATATGTCATAGATTTCCTGTTTCATTGAAGGATCAACCATCGGCACGGCACTCAAAATTTGCACATATGCGATGTAATGACCCAAAGCCCCAAAAATGGCCGGTAAAAATATAAAACCGAAGGCAATTTTCATAAATGTTATTTTAGTTGAGCCACGACAACTTACCGCCGCCGCAATGATGATTCCTGTCGACACAAACAGGGCCATCACAATCAGATACATAAATTGACCACCATCGATAAACCATTGTGGGAATCCCATAAAGTTATCCTCTTCGCTATTTTCTACCAATTTGCGCTAAGCTGAGCCAAGCTGAGCCAAGCTGAGCCAAGCTGAGCCAGGTTCCAGTCGGATTAGCGCCGTAATCCTCCAGGAAAAAGCAATAAAATAAATCCCGGCCTTTCGCGAATCGGCTCCTCTAATCCAGGCACTGGCTGCTTCATCGGTTATTTTGGCCACACCGTGCTATTCCTTACCGGTAAGGCAGCCAATAAGCTCAACATCTTGTTTTGTTTCATGACGTTATATTTGTTTAAAGTGCCTTCAATCTCTGACGATAGCCAATATTGCCGATATTCATGCGCAATTGCCAGAAAACGAGATTTTTCATCCCAGATACACTACTATAGCGCCCGATTTTGAGTAGGATGGTTACCTTGAGCACACACGAATATATCCCCGGCCAACGCTGGATCAGTAATACCGAATTACAAATGGGCCTGGGTACGGTCCTGAGCGTCGATCAACGTAGTGTGCAAATCCTGTTCATGGCAACCGGCGAGACGCGGACCTATGCGAAATTAACCGCCCCACTGACCCGACTGCGTTTTTCAGAAGGTGATTCCATTCGCTCGCATGACGGTGAATCGATTATTATCGAGCAGGTCGAAGAGCACGACGGGCTACTCCTATATATAGGGCGAGACCCGCAAGGTGAGATTCAGCGTATTGAAGAAGGCCAGCTGGACAATTTCATGCAGCTCAGTCGACCCAGCGACCGCTTGCTCAACGGACAATTGGACAAGCCCAAATGGTTCGTCTTACGCCAACAAACACGGCAATACCAAAACCGCCTATCGCAATCAAAACTCTATGGCCTGATAGGTGCCCGAACCAGTCTGCTGCCCCACCAGTTATTTATCGCTAATGAAGTCGCGCAACGTTATGCGCCCAGGGTATTACTCGCTGACGAAGTTGGGCTCGGTAAAACCATTGAGGCAGGTTTAATCTTGCATCAGCAGTTGTTAACCGAACGGGCCCAACGCATCTTGATTGTGGTACCTGAGACACTGATTCATCAATGGCTGGTTGAAATGTTACGTCGTTTTAACCTGTTCTTCAGCCTGTTTGATGAACAGCGATGTGCGGCCATCCAGGAAGATGACGAAAGCATTAATCCATTTCAAACGGAACAGCTGGTCATCTGTTCGCTCGATTTTCTAACCGAACATTCGAAATACTTCCAGCACGCCGTCGCCGGCGAATGGGATATGCTAATCGTCGATGAAGCCCACCATCTGGAATGGAGCCCTGAACACGTTAGTCATGAATATGAGTGCGTGGAACAACTCGCACAAAATACCAAGGGTGTCTTGTTATTAACCGCAACCCCTGAACAGCTTGGCAAAAATGGCCACTTTGCCCGCCTGCGATTACTTGATCCGGATCGTTTCCCTGATTTTGAAAAATTCATCGAAGAAGAAAAACATTACGAACCGGTTGCTGAAGCCATTGATAATTTACTAAGTGACATACCGCTCAGTGAACATAATCGCGAAACCCTGCTCGCCACCCTGTCCAGTGATGATAAACACGATCTTCTCGAAAGCATCATTGATAGCGAAGCCGACGAACAAACCCGGCAAAAAGCCCAGTCCCGTTTGGTTCAACATCTATTAGATCGCCATGGCACCGGCCGAGTTTTATTCCGCAATACTCGCGCAGCGGTTAAAGGTTTTCCTGAGCGTAAACTAAATTCCTATTCATTACCGTTACCGAAAGAATACGGTGAATGTTTAAGCCTGTTCCAGGAGGCGGCTATCTCGGAAGGGCAGCTGTTACTAAGCCCTGAATTACTCTATGAATCCGTGAAACAGGAATCTCAGCAAAGCTGGGTGCAAATTGACCCACGAGTTAGCTGGCTAACCGATAAATTAAAAGAATTAAAACCGAATAAAGTGTTAGTGATTACCGCCAGCGCAGACACTGCACTGGATTTAGCCCAGACCCTGCAAACTAAGTCCGGCATCCATGCGGCGGTATTCCATGAAGGCCTAAGCATCATTGAACGCGACCGTGCGGCCGCTTTTTTTGCCAATGATGAAGATGGCTCGCAGGTATTGATTTGTTCTGAGATCGGGAGTGAAGGACGTAACTTCCAGTTTGCCCACCACCTGGTCTTATTCGATCTGCCCTTTAATCCTGACCTGCTTGAACAACGCATCGGACGTTTAGATCGTATTGGCCAAAAAGAAACCATTCAAATTCACGTGCCCTATCTCGATAATAGCGCACAGATGATCATGAAATATTGGTATCATGAAGGACTTAACGCCTTTGAACATACCTGCACCGCAGGACAAAGTGTCTTTAGCCAACTCGAGACGAATTTAATCGAGGCTTTGCATCAGATTGATGATGGACTGGAAGATTTACCCGCGTTAATCGAAACGACACAATCGCTTTATCAAACCTTAACCGAATCATTACAACAGGGTCGCGACCGATTACTGGAACTGAGTTCTTTCAAAGAAGAACAAGCACACCGCCTGGTTGATAACGCACACAAACAGTCCAGCGAACTTGAGTTGAATCATTTTCTGGATACCGTGTTTGATCACTTTGGTATTGAGATCGAAGCACACAGTCAAAATAGTTATGTCATCGCACCGGGCGATCACGTACGAATTAGTCTGCCCGGCCTGACTGAAGATGGTATGACCATCACCTATGATCGAGAGCTGGCACTGGCTAATGAAGACATGCATTATGTCAGTTGGGAGCATCCATTAACGTCCACGGCAATCGATAACATCTTATCGAACGAATTGGGCAATACGACTCTGGTCACCATTAAAAATCGCGACATCCCGGCGGGAACCTTGTTGATTGAGTGCCTGTATTTAATGGAATCAAACTCGGGTACGACCATGAATACCAATCGCTATTTACCGGCGAACAATATTCGCATCGTGCTCGATCAGACCGGCAAGCTTTATCACGATGTATTATCGCACAGTGCCATTAATCAGATGCAACAACGCGTTAACCTGGAAACCGGCATTCAAGTAATCAAAGCACACGGCAATATCTTACGCAAAATGATCACCGCCAGTGATAAATTTGCCGAGAAATCCACGCCTGCGATCCTGACCGAAGCCAAACAACATGTCGCAGACGTACTTGGGCTTGAAATCCAACGTTTAGTTGCCCTCAAAGCCGTTAACCCGAATGTGCGTGATGATGAAATCGAATATTTTGAGCGACTCAAAGTCGATCTTCAGTCACGTCTGGACAACACGATTGCACAACTCGATGCAGTACGAGTGATCATTGCCACTTAGCTATTTTTATTTCTCTACCGAACTGCCTTTGTTACAAAAGGTTAAATTGTATATCGATTAACCGTAACAGCAGGTAAAAACGGAACTGGTTCTCACTTTCCCCAACATTCGACAACGCATTGTGTTGTAAACCCCTCTAAAATAAGGCGTAAGAATACGGAGGAAAATCTAATGAAATTGACCGCTATCGCAATAATTACTTTGGGGCTAACATCACCTACGGCCTTCGCTGATGATAACGAAGATTACAAATCAAAAGTCTTTGGCAAATTTTATGAAATCAAAAATCAGATCGACACTAACACCGCCAACATTGAATCACTGACCGTTGAAGTTCAAAATTTATCGACCGGTGGCGGTACAACACCAGGGACTGACCCGCAGGTACAAACAAATACCACTGCAATTTCAAACTTAAACACCCAGGTTCAAACCAATACTGGAAACATCAGTGGTAATGCCGCACAAATTCAGGCCAACACGGGGAATATCAATAGTGTCTCAGCAGAAGTACAAGCCAATACTGCACTGAACGCAACCCAAGCAACCCAGAACCAGGCAAACTCTGCAGCGAATGCCGCGCAGGATACACAAATACAAAGCAACACCACCGCCGTGAACGGATTCACCACCACAGCACAAACTCTGCAAGGTAACGTCGATACCTTAACCACGCAGGTCGGAACGATTCAATCGGATGTGAATGTACAAGGCACCCAGGTACAAACCAACACAGACAACATTGCAGGTAATACGGCTCGAATTACCGCATTAGAAAATGGTAGTGGTACCGGCACCGGTGGAGGAACGACCTTACCGCCTCCCGAACCCACACCCGCGATTGATTTTAATCTTTACATCCCGGCAGTTGGCACCAAAGACTTTCGTTTATTTGCCAATGCAGCCTGTGACACGGTAACCCAGGTCATTACGCGTGTTGATAATGCTGCCGACTCTGATATTCATATTACCGAATCACTGACGAATATTGTTAACCAAACCTGTACTGTTTATGAGCGCGATTTTAAACTAACCGCTGATTCATTTTCAGTTACTTCATATACAGATTCGATCGTCAACCAGACAACGACTTATGAAGGTCAAGGTGGCGTTTTGTTAAGTAACACCATGGAAGTGGGGAAAAGCTTTGGCTTTGCACTCGCTTCAGCGGTTAACCCGCTTCAGGCGACTATTCAGAAGAATACGATTTTATCGATTGAG
>CAMYMO010000011.1 GCA_947259425.1 uncultured Ectothiorhodospiraceae bacterium
AATCGAATGCTTTACTTATTTGTAGATGATGAAAACCCGCTTGTTGTAATTCGGTACGTAAAGCCTCTTCGTCTTTGTCGGCTTCAATCTCATCATTCATGTAATTTTCAAATAAGTACATTAATACATCGAGAATATTTTCTTTCATTATATACTCCCCATAAGCTCGTTTCGCTTACCCATAACTAATCCCACACACATTCTCTTTAACATTATCCTGACCTGCCCGAGCTCGGCAATATTGCCCCGCACTGGTTATATGGACAAAATTCTGCAATTCCAATACCAACAGCATGGAGCAAACGACGTCTGCCGTCAATCCACAGCGATCGATGACCTGATCAACGTTGGTTGGATCATAATCGACGGCCTCCAGCACTTTTCGATAACCCACGTCTAAATTCTCCAGCCCGAGCACGGGCATTTCTTCCCCGTAATCAAACTCCGTTTGGGTCAGGCGTAAATCGAACTCCTCTAAAATATCTCCAATGTTTTCAACAAGTTTCGCGCCCTGACGCAATAACCAGTGGCAACCACGACTGGTTGGATTATGGATCGATCCTGGAATCGCAAATACATCGCGCCCTTGTTCCAGCGCCTGTTTCGCTGTGATCAGCGAACCACTTTTGAGCGCCGCCTCGACCACTATGACCCCGCGTGAAAGCCCGCTAATGATACGGTTTCGTAGTGGAAAATTTCGACCAAGGGGTTGGGTACCAAGTGGAAATTCGGAAACAATCAATCCCTCAGATTCTATTTGGCTTTCTAAGTCTCTGTTTTTACTCGGGTAAATAACATCCAAACCGGTACCGGCCACGGCAATCGTGGCCCCCGACACCGATAAGTCTCCATGATGAGCTGCCGCATCGATGCCTAAGGCCATACCGCTGGTGATCGTGAAACCCAGTTTTGCCGCACCAGCAGCAAGATCATAGGCGGTCTGATAGCCGCTACGAGTCGGATTACGACTCCCTACCACCGCCAACTGTTGGCGTTCGAAAATCGACAGGTCCCCTTTGTAGTAGAGTAAAAACGGCGAATCTGAAATTTCCGCTAATGAGGATGGGTAACTTACTTCACCTCGAGATAACACACCATGCTGACTATCCTCCAACCACAGCAGAGTGTTATCGACGGCCTGCCAATCGGGTTTTGCCAATGCCTTACAGGCAAGCTCTGATAAGCCAAGCGCCTGCCAGGCTAAGCTACCTGCCTCAAACAAATCTTGGGGGTTATTAAAGTGTTGTAAAAGTTGATTGGCGCGACGTGCACCGAGTATCGGATTAATTAAATTAAGCGCTAGCCAATAGCGCAGCTCTTGCTGTTCCATCCCTGGTTTCATTTTCATGCTCCTTGTTTTGTTTGGTCAACTCAATCCTTGAGTAAGCCAATAATGACAAGCCCCGATTACAGATGCAATCAGGGCCTGGGTCGATCTTTGTAGGATTTTTCTGAAATTAAATTTGTGTGTGAATAAACCGGTTAAGGCGTGTAAACATAATCATGTACGGCCAGGTCGGTAAAGGCCTCCATAATCAAACCGTAGCTTACCTTTTCATCCGGTTTAAAGATCATGAGTAATCCTGCACGCTCTTCGGGTAAACGAATCTTAAAATTGCCCCGAGGTGATTTCACGATATCACCTTGTTGGTGAACCTCGAGTACGTGACCTGCCTGCAGGCCTTCAGACGCCCCTTTATTTAAGACGACAATATCGTATTGACCGATTCGATCCACCCCTTCAGCAACAGAAATAATCCGGCCGGCAATCTCACGATCGGGCGCACGCGGGAAAAAGTTTAAATCCAGCTCTTCCGACTGTATCGGAACCAGTACGTCACCTTTGAGGATCTCTTTATAGGCTGTTTTCACCACTAGAGTAGCCGGATCGCCCAGTTTGAGTAAGCGCGCTGAACCTAGATTTATCGCCTCATAACCCAGCAGTTGATTGGTGTCCGGGTCAATGTATTTTCGGCCCTTGCGGACAATATTAAAATTGATGGTACTGGAATCCAGTATTGGACGTACATAGATGCGTGCGCCTTTACCACTAATAATGTTGTCACCATAGTTAGAAACAATATACGGTGATTTGTCTAAAACAGAGGGTTCCAGGATGTAAGGACGTCGCAAAAATGCGGCAATCGCACTCTTCGGAATCGTACTAATTGCCCGTGACAGCTTCTCTTCACGCGCTGACGGAGATAATTTCACCGTGGTTAGATTGGTCGCAGGCAATGGCGTCGGGTCTACCTCAGCACCAACAATCGAGATGCTTGGCTTACCATCACGCCAGGTTAACGCAATCACATCACCCGGGTAGATTAAATGCGGATTCCGAATCTTGGGATTGACGTGCCAGACCTCAGGCCACAGCCAGGGATCCTTTAGAAAATGAGCAGAAATATCCCACAGGGTATCGCCCGATTTCACCACATAACGATCCGGAACACCTTCATTGATTGGAGAGGCCGCAGGCACATCCGGCTCAGGTGCGGCGGGCATCGGCTCTGAATTCTCGATAGCAATGGGCTCATCGCGGACAACTTCTTCCGGCGGGGGTGAACTCACCTCGGGCGCCTTTTCTTTGTCGTTAACAGGTTTGCTACTGCAAGCTGTCAGGATCAACAGACTGCCCATTAACATTGGGGCCAAAATAGAAGATAGATGTATTCTTAAACGCTTATTCGGTATCATAAGTCACCCTCAACTGGGCAGAATTTAAACTATATTTAATAAGGAACCACACGCTAGCCAGCATGATATCCTGTTGTATCATAATGTTAGCAGCTTTTTCTACGAATGTACTATAAATAACACACGAAATCCTATGTCATTACTCAATATATTGCATTTTCCTGACGAACGTCTCAGAACCATCGCACAGCCTGTCGATGAGGTAAATGATGAGATTCGCACCTTAGTCAATAACATGTTCGAAACCATGTATGCCGCACCCGGCATCGGATTGGCCGCCACCCAGGTCAACGTCCACCAGCGCATCATTGTTATCGACACCTCTGAGGAAAAAGACCAGCCTTTATGCTTAATTAATCCCGAAATTATCGAACGTGATGGGATCCAGAGCTATGAGGAAGGCTGCCTATCGATTCCTGGCTTTTATGAGAATGTTGAGCGGGCCAATACCATTACCGTCAAGGCACTGGATAAAGACGGCAAAGAATTCCAGCTCCGTACCGATGGTCTGCTCGCCGTCTGCATTCAACACGAAATGGATCACCTGCAAGGCAAACTGTTTGTTGATTATATCTCCGAAATGAAGCGCTCACGGATCAAGAAAAAACTGCTAAAACTGCAGAAAAACCATGAGCCTGTTTCACTTTAAAACTTATAAAAAGCAGTCTAAATATGAGTAATACTTAACTTAACTTTTGACGGATCAATATTTTTGTACTTGTATTTTAGTAATTGGCTATCTCGTCGCCAATGATTTGTCACATTATATTTTACTCTAGCTTCTTTTTTTACTGCTTTATTTTCTTCTTCTTCATCGTCGTCTACCCCCGAATAATCACATTCAGAAACGGCAATCGACACTTCTCCTACATATGTGGCCTTGCCTTTTTCAATTGTAAACGGTAAAGAAACAAACCTATCCGTTATAGAAGAAGATTCGGCATTATGCCCCGTTATGCTGTTAAAGTAATAGTTACCTGGACTCATTTTAACGACATGGAAAAATCCAGGTGGTGATCGATAATCGGCCTTTCTTAGGTTAGTAAGCGGTGAGTAAGCAGTTATATCGATTAATTTATCACCGTCACGCGTTGCATACAATTTGCCGTATGGCCATATATCAGCCCCGAGGTTAGCGCCAAGAGTAAATGGTGTAACGATAGATTCACAACGCATCGTAAAGCGAGTAGCGACAATTAATAAACCGCTATTTTCCTGTGCTGCCGTACTAAGTGAATAATTAGAGGGCACCGAGCTCGTCCCAATTGACTCACTCCGAATCATGAGCCCACACCCGGTAATCAAAAAGCTAAGCGCCAGTAAAATAATTTTTTTCATACTTCCCCCAATCATCCATTAAGGTATAAATGGCTAAAAAACTTAGTCGCTCAAAATGGTATGCTAAAGAACATAACACACTAACACGGCTTTTTTCCATGAAGATAATTTTTGCTGGCACTCCGGATTTCGCCGCTACTGCATTAAAAGCCCTGCTTGATGCCGGGCATAATATTATTGCGGTGTATACCCAACCCGATCGGCCGGCTGGTCGTGGCCGAAAACTCAAGCCCGGTCCCGTTAAGGCCCTTGCCTTGGAACACAACATTACAGTCGAACAACCGCTCAATTTCAAACAAGCCGATTCAATCGAGACATTAAAAAACTATCGAGCAGATTTGATGGTCGTCGCCGCCTATGGTTTGTTGCTACCAAAAGCGGTTTTGGATGCCCCCGTACAGGGTTGTTTAAATATTCATGCGTCGTTATTACCGCGCTGGCGTGGTGCGGCGCCCATTCAACGAGCCATTTTAGCCGGTGATGCTGAAACCGGTATTACCATTATGCAAATGAATGAAGGTCTCGACACGGGCGATATGTTGTTAAAGCTTCCAACCGCCATTACTGCAGACGATACCGGTGGCAGCCTGCATGATCGGCTGGCGGTGATGGGCGGTGAAGCAATCATCCAGGCACTCACGAAACTATCTAATCAACAGTTAACCCCGGAAAAGCAGGACGATAAGCTCGCGAATTACGCGAAAAAATTACATAAGGCTGAAGCCTGGATCGACTGGACTAAACCAGTCAGCGAGATCGACCGACACATTCGTGCCTTTAATCCCTGGCCAACCTGTCAATCTCAACTGGCCGACAAGATCATACGCATTCAAGCGGCACAAATCCTGGATCAGGATCGTGCTGATAACACAACACAGCCGTCAAATAAGAGCGGTGAAATTCTTGCTTATTCAAAACAGGGGATTGATGTTCAGTGTGGTCAGGGCCAATTACGTCTACTCAAATGTCAGTTACCCGGCAGCCGTGCTATGTCAGTGACCGACATACATAATGGCCACCCCGATCTCTTCAAGCCTGGACAATATTTTGTCGGCTGTGATTCCCAAGCGAAATGACTAAAATAGTAAATCCACGCGCAACGGCTGCTTATGTGATTTACTCAGTTGCCCACGAAGGCACTAATCTGGATGATGCCTTAGCCAAACACCTCGTACACTCAGAACCCAAAACGCACGGCTTTATTAAAGCCATGTGTTTTGGCACCCTACGATTTTATCCTCGATTACTTTTTTTCCTCAGTCATTTAGTAGACAAACCGATCAAAAATAAAGAAAAAATTATTGAGTGCTTATTGCTGGTGGGTATCTATGAAATCTTCTACATGCAGACCCCGGCGCATGCCTGTGTATCCGAGACCGTCAGTGCGGCGCTGGATCTTAACAAGAAATGGGCAAAAGGATTAATCAACGCCGTGTTACGTGGCGCATTACGCGAGCAACAGCAACTTGAAATCGCCTGCAAAAAAAGTGAAGGCGCCATCAGCGCCCATCCAAAGTGGCTGCTGAAACTAATTAAGAAACACTGGCCAAACGAACAACAACACATTATTCAAGCAAACAATCAGGCCGGCCCATTAAGTTTACGAGTCAATCGACAAAAAGTCAGCCGTGATGATTATTTGCAGCGCTTAACCAATAAGAGTATCGATGCAACTCGCTGTGCGTTTTCCAGTGTCGGACTTCAATGTACACAGGCCGTCGATGTAACGGAGTTACCCGGTTTCGCTCAAGGTGAGGTAAGCGTACAAGACCAGGCCGCCCAACTGGCCGCGAGCCTGCTCGATCCCCAAGCCGGTGAGCGCATACTCGATGCCTGCGCCGCGCCAGGTGGCAAGACCGCTCATTTGTTAGAACACTGCCCACAAATCGATTTGGTTGCGCTTGATAAAGTGGAAGCTCGTGTTGCCCGAATTCGGGAAAATTTAGATCGACTTGGCTTAAGTGCACACATTATTACTGGCGATGCACTGCAAGCCGGCGATCAACCTAATTCATGGTGGGATGGCAAACCCTTCGATCGCATTTTATTAGACGCACCCTGTAGCGCCACGGGGGTGATACGCCGCCACCCGGATATTAAGCTACTACGTCGTTCCCAGGACGTCGCCCAGCTCGTCGAAACCCAGGCACAAATGTTGTCTTCCCTCTGGCCCTTACTGAAAACCGGAGGTATGCTGTTATACTCCACCTGCTCCATTTTGGCAGAGGAAAATGATCAACAAATTCAACAATTTGTGCAAAATAATGCCAGTGCAGAATCCCGGCCAATCGACGCTGACTGGGGTCATATGGGCCAATATGGGCGTCAGATTCTACCCGGCGAATCAGACATGGACGGCTTTTTCTACGCGCTTATTCAAAAAAAATAAGACTCAATTCGGCTCGCAACGTGCACGATCTTGTCGTACCCAGATACTTTTAAAACAACTCTTAATATTATTTTTCATGTTCGTTCCTGGTACCGCGCTATGGGCGAATGGCTTCACTATCCGCTCGGTTGAAACCAACCTGGTCGAAAAAGTCTATAACGTCAGCGCCCAAATAGACTATCAATTTAGCGACGTTGCCATTGAAGCCCTGCAAAACGGCGTACCGTTATTAATCTTGATTGACATTAAAGTCGATCGTGAACGCAGCTGGTGGCTTGATAAAAATATTGCCGAACTGCAACAGGGTTACTTACTGCTCTACCATGCACTTACGGAAAAATATATCGTCAATAACTTAAACAGTGGTGCACAAGACAATTATGACTCGCTTAACGCCGCGCTATCCGTACTAGGGCGATTGGAAGCACTGCCCATACTCGATGCGAACCTGGTCAATAAAAATAATCGAATTATTGTTCGCTTGCACACCTATCTGGATCTTGAGGCATTGCCAGCACCAATGCGCCCACTAGCCTACATCTCATCGCAATGGCGATTAGAAAGTGATTGGTACGAATGGCCATTACAGCCTTAAAGAAACTTTTTTCAGGCGCCAAGCCCATTATTGCGGTGGTCATTTTACTGCTCACCTCATTAGCGATGCTCAGCGATGCGATCCATGAATCACCCGACCTGGGTCGACTATTTACCATCTTGCTGGTCGTTAATGTTCTCGCCATCATCATGCTGGTTGGGCTCATTATAAAAAATATTGCCGGATTAATCGGTGCATTAAGAAGAAATGTAACCGGCGCCAAACTCACTGCACGTTTAGTTATTTTATTCGTCATAATGTCTTTTATCCCGGTTAGCATTGTCTATTACTTTTCCTTAGACTTTTTAAAACAGGGCATCGAGAGTTGGTTCCATGTCCGCGTCGAAAGTGCATTGAACGACTCACTTGAACTAAGCAAGGCCTCACTGGCTATCCGTAAACGTGAGCTGTTACGCCAGACCAAACAGGCCTCAATCGAGTTTGCCTCTATACCTGATGAGTTGACCGCGCTGTCGATTAATCATGTACGCATCAATCTCGATGCAACTGAATTAACCTTGTTTGATGCCCAGGGAAATATCATTTCTTCGAGCAGTAGTGAATCCGGCAATTTACTTCCCACCCGCTTGGAAGAATCGATTCTGACCTATTTATCACAGGCACAAGATACTGAGTTTGTTGATGTGCAACCCATACAGGATGCGAATTTATTTTCGATACGAGTTGCGATTTTAATTCCAAGTGCCGAAGCGGTCGGCGATCCACGAATATTATATGGCACATTTAACGTTGCCGAACACATCAACACCCTGGCAACTAATGTCCAGGAGTCTTTTAAAGTCTACCGGGAACGTGTTTATTTACGTGAGTACCTGAAGGTATCATTTGTCTTTACTTTATCGCTGGTGCTGCTTTTATCGATATTAATGGCCACCTGGGTCGCGTTTTTTATCGCCAAACGTCTGGTACAACCCATTAGTGATCTGGTAGAAGGAACTCAAGCGGTCGCCGATGGTAATTACCAAACCATTTTACCCATGCCAGGAAAAGATGAACTTGGTTTTCTGGTCAAGTCATTTAATCAAATGACCCAAAAGATTGCCATGGCCACCGATGAAGCGAACCGTTCACAACAGCAACTGCTTGAACAACATGCCTATCTTGAAGTGGTATTAACCAACTTGTCTTCCGGCGTCATTACGCTGGATCATGACCGGCACATTCATACCTGTAATGCGGCGGCAGGAAAGATCCTGGGTATTAGCCTCGAGCCCTATGAAGGCTTTTCACTGAATAAGTTATCGCATCAACAACCTCAGACATTACTCTTTATCGACATGATCCTGTCGCACCTGGACGCCGGCGATCAAACCTGGCAAGAAGAAATGACCTTCTTTAATGCGACCGGACGCCAGGTATTGCTCTGTCGTGGCAGCGCTTTACCGAACACAGAATCGGCCACTGAAAATGGTGGTTACATTGTCGTATTTGATGACATCACTAATTTAGTACAGGCTCAACGTAATGCTGCCTGGGGTGAAGTGGCTCGTCGATTAGCGCATGAGATTAAAAATCCGTTAACCCCAATACAGTTGTCGGCCGAACGCCTGCGTCATAAATACCTTAAAACCATGTCGGCAAAAGATGCTGACCTGTTAAATCGTTCAACCCATACCATTGTGCAACAAGTCGAAACATTAAAAGAAATGGTCAAGGCCTTTTCAGACTATGCACGCATGCCGAATATTGAATTACAACCGACCGATCTAAATGCAGTCATCAATGAAGTTTCCGATTTATATCGGAACAATGACAGCGGCTGTAAGATCAAACTCGAACTCGATGCCAGTGCGCCTGAAATTGATGCCGACGATGGACGCCTTCGCCAGCTATTACACAATCTAATTAAGAATGCGATTGAAGCCATGCACGATCAAGCGAATCCCAAGCTTATTATTCGAACGGCCTGCATGGAAAAAGAGGCCTGTAAGTTTGTAGAAATACGATTACTTGATAACGGTAGCGGCATTCCAGATGACCTGATGGGTGAATTATTTGAACCCTACGTGACCACTAAACCCAAAGGCAGTGGCCTCGGTCTCGCCATCGTCAAGAAGATCATTGAAGAACACGGTGGCATGATCTGGGCTGAAAATAATGAACAGAAGGGGGCAACGGTTGTGATACGCTTGCCGGTAAACAAGGATCAACCACAAGATATCAATTTAATCATGAAAACGGGGAATTCCGGTGCCGCCGCCTAATCAAGAATCCATTATTGACGAACGCCTGGAGAATCGTGGACCGCGACCAAACCCCTATATATTGGTCGTGGATGATGAGCCTGATATCCGCAACCTGTTACAGGAAATTCTCGAAGACGAAGGCTACGAAGTCAGTATTGCCGAAAATGGTGAAGCGGCCCGCAACGCCCATCGTGAGCGCCGCCCTGATTTAGTGTTACTTGATATCTGGATGCCGGATGTCGATGGTATAACCTTACTCAAAGAATGGTCTGAAGAGGGCGGTAGCCTGCCGATGCCGGTTATTATGATGTCTGGCCACGGCACGGTGGAAACCGCCGTTGAAGCCACCCGCTTAGGTGCCTACGACTTCATCGAAAAACCACTTTCATTGGCGAAGTTATTACTCACTATCGAACATGCCCTTGAGGCTGAAAAACTGCAGCGTGAAAATCAGGGGCTCAAGCGACAATCACACATCCCTCACGAACCGGTGGGTCGCAGTGCGGTGATGCAGCGGCTCCGCGAGCAGGTTAAACGCCTTGCCCAACATGAAACCTGGATATTAATGACCGGTGAATCAGGCAGCGGCCTGAATGTAATCGCTCACTACCTCCACAGCAGCAGTCCATTTAAAGATCGTGCCTTTGTTGAAGTCAGTGTTGCGTCATTAAACGAGGAAAATGCACTACAGGAGTTATTTGGCTATGAAGAAGATGGCAAAACTCACTACGGCTTATTAGAACAGGCGAATGGCGGCTCAGTCTTTTTAGGTGATATTGCCGACCTGGATTTAGCCACTCAGGCGAAGCTTAGCTCTGCACTGGAAAGCAAAACGTTTTTACGTCCTGGAAGCGACCAACCGGTTCAGCTATATGTACGTGTCATAGCCGCCACTCATAATGATCTGGATATTCTGATTGAGCAGGGTAAATTTCGTAAGGACCTCTATTACCAGCTAAATGTGGTACCACTGCATGTCCCACCATTACGAGAACATCGCGAAGACGTACCGGAACTATTAAATTATTTCGTTAATCTTTACGTAGAACAGGAGAAATTACCTTATCGACAGTTCTCACTGGCAGCACAAAATCGCCTGCGTAATTATCATTGGCCCGGAAACATTCGTGAGCTAAGTAACTTGGTTCAACGACTGTTAATCATTGGGGCGGGTACCGAGATCGAATTGGAAGAAATTGAGCAAACCCTGGGAACACAACAACAAGGTGTCAGTAGTGGCATTCCGCTTGGTTATGATCGACCGTTACGTGAGGCACGTGAACAATTTGAAAAGGCCTATCTGGAATATCAGTTACGCCAACATGGTGGAAGCGTTGGCAAAGTTGCTAAAATCGTTGGCTTAGAACGAACACATCTTTATCGAAAACTTCGCTCACTCGACATCGATCCTAAACAACTACATGATAAAAGTTGATTTGTTATAAAGTAAAATACATTTATCACCTGGTGAAAAATACACTATAATTCTGGTAACGAATCGTCGTTAACAAAATTCTGGTCAACTAAAACCAGCTTAGGCACAACCATAATAATAAGCTATTCATGAAAATCATCATACTAGGCGCCGGAACCGTCGGCAGCTCATTGGCTGAGCATTTAACCTCGGAAGCCAATGACATTACGCTCGTCGATCAAAACGATGAATTGCTACGTGCCCTTCAGGATCATGTCGACATTCGCACGATACACGGTAATGCCTCTTACCCTGACGTGTTGAAGCGCGCCGGTGCAGAAGACGCCGATATGCTGATCGCCGTCACCGATGCCGATGAAACCAATATGATCGCCTGCCAGGTTGCTTACACCATATTTCATACCCCCACCAAGATAGCCCGTGTCCGTGCGCTCGAGTATCTCTCAGAGGAAAAACTGTTTGCCCAAGAAGCCTTACCGATTGATGTACTGATCAGTCCGGAACAATTAATTACCGATAGCATTCAACGACTCATAGAGTATCCTGGTACGCTCCAGGTCCTGGACTTTGCTGATGGACAGGTACAACTGGTCGGGGTACGTGCTTACTACGGTGGTCCAATGGTCGGCAACGAGTTACGCCGGATACGCGAACATATGCCCAATATTGATACCCGGGTAGCGGCCATCTATCGTCGTAACCGTGCCATCATTCCAGAAGGGCACACGGTCATCGAAGCCGATGATGAAGTCTTTTTCATTGCCGCCAAAAAAGACATCCATGCGGTTATCTCCGAACTCAGGCGCATTGATACGCCTTACAAACGAATCATTGTTGCCGGCGGCGGCAACATTGGTCGTCGTGTCGCTAAAATTCTTGAAAATGATTACCAGGTAAAATTAATCGATCACAATGACGCCCGTACCCAGCAACTTTCCTGTGATCTGGAAAAAACCATCGTCCTAAAAGGCGATGTTGCTGATCAGGACTTGTTATTAGAAGAGAACATTGAAAATACCGATGTCTACTGCGCATTAACAAACGATGACGAAGCCAACATTCTATCGTCAATGCTGGCGAAAAGACTGGGCGCACGTAAGGTTATGACCTTGATCAATCGTGCCGCTTATGTCGATCTGGTCGAAAGTGGCGACATTGATATTGCCATCTCACCACAACAAGTCACCATCGGCGGTTTGCTTGCCCATGTTCGTCGAGGTGATGTGGTCAAGGTCCATTCGTTGCGACGAGGTGCCGCTGAGGCGATTGAGGCGATCGCACATGGCGATGAATCTTCTTCTAAAGTAGTAGGCCGCAGCATCGAAGAACTTAAATTGCCTCCAGGCACAACCATCGGCGCCATCGTTCGCAATGATAAAGTGATCATCGCCCATCACGACACCAAGATCGAACCTGAGGATCACGTTATCCTATTTGTGGTCGATAAAAAATACATCCTGGAAGTTGAAAAACTCTTCCAGGTTGGTTTTGCTTTTATTTGATAACGACTAATCGGCTAACGCTAACATGCAATTATTTACCATCCAACGCATTTTAGGTTTACTGCTGGTCATCTTCAGCTCAACACAGATCCCGCCCATGGTCGTCTCCGTCATCTACCTGGATGGCGCGTTTGAAGCATTCTTTTATGCCTTCGCAATTACCATGATTACCGGAATCGTGATGTGGCTGCCGGTCAAAAACTTCAAAAAAGAACTACGAATGCGCGATGGTTTTTTAATTGTTGTTTTATTCTGGACCGTACTCGGCTGTTTCGGAGCGATACCTTTATTTTTGGTCGAACAGACCAACATAAGTATTACTGATGCCATATTTGAATCTATTTCCGGTTTAACCACGACCGGGGCAACGGTGATTACGAACTTAGACAGCCTGCCAAAATCGATCCTTTACTACCGGCAACAACTTCAATGGCTCGGTGGTATGGGTATCATCGTGTTAGCTGTCGCCATTATGCCGATGCTCGGAATTGGTGGCATGCAGTTGTATCGCGCTGAAACACCTGGGCCGATTAAAGACAGTAAATTAACACCGCGCATTACTGAAACGGCCAAAGCACTTTGGTATATCTATTTATCGCTAACCGTCGCCTGTGCACTCGCATACTGGATAGCGGGTATGGACTTATTTGATGCGATCTCACACAGTTTTGCCACGATTGCGATAGGCGGATTTTCTCCGCATGATCAATCAATGGGTTATTTTATTGATACGCCACTGGTTGAGATTGTCGCCATTGTATTTATGATACTGGCCGGTGCCAATTTTGCATTGCACTTTGCCGCCTGGCGCTCTAGAAGTATTGTCCACTATCTTGCTGACAGCGAATTTCGCGTCTATGCCACAATTTTATTGGTCGTCGCCATCATCTCTTCTGCCTACCTGTACTACATGGGGACATTCGATGAAGCGGGTCGCGCTGTTTTACATGGTGTGTTCCAGGCCGTTTCGATAGGCACGACAACCGGCTTCACCACCCATGAATATCACAACTGGCCTGGTTTTTTACCAGTATTGTTATTGTTTACCAGTTTTATTGGTGCCTGCGCCGGATCGACCGGTGGCGGTATGAAAGTTATTCGGTTCACATTATTGTTAAAGCAAGGGATGCGCGAAATCATGCGTGTCATCCACCCCAATGCCGTGATTACCACTAAAATAGGCGGTAAACCCATACCAAAACATGTGATTAATTCAGTATGGGGCTTTTTCTCAGCTTACGTGGCGGCCTTTAGTATTATTTTATTATTATTAATGCTAACCGGACTCGATCAAGTATCCGCATTTTCGGCCACCGCGGCGGCGATCAATAACCTTGGTCCTGGCTTAAATAAAGTTGGCTCGAATTACGCATCGATAACCGATGCGGCAAAATGGATCCTGACCTTCACTATGTTGCTAGGTCGTCTAGAGATCTTTACCTTACTCGTGCTGCTTACCCCAGCCTTCTGGCGTCGTTGAAGCTGGAAATAATAGGTGTCTTCATCGTCACCAACTCCTCCGCACTGGTAGGATGAATGGCCATCGTGTTGTCGAAAGTTGTCACCTCAACCTACTTATGGTTACGGCGGGCACGGAATTTAACTGGTGGCACTTTTTGGCCTTCTCTATTCTCAAACATCATTTATCTCCTGATTAAAAAATTTATCGCGTTACGCGTGTTGCACATTCGAGTAGGACGAATCTCGTTCCACTCGTTTAAATCGATCCCAGACCTGCTCATGGAAATAATATGCAACGGTATTGACAGCCGGTTCAACCAACGCAATTGCACCGCCAACCAACAAACTTCCGCTCATCAGATAACCAACCGTGAATGCCACGCAAAAATGCACTGCTGCGAAACTCATCGTCTTGGTCATGATTAATATCCCTTTAAGCCAGGTTAAAAACATTATGTTGGCTTCGGGGATAATTATCAGGTCGAGGCAATGATAATAAAAATTGTTTAAAATAATATAAATGATAGGTAATCACGATGATGAAAATATCGAGGATTTAACTAAATTAACTTAAGGGAACATATTTATTATAACTGCTTAATGGCTCACCTCGGGCAAACGATGGGTGCTGATTGCCGCCGCTACCCCTAACAGGCCAGAAAACCGGGGCAGGACGCGATACTTAATTGTAGAATGCGGGTAATGATGAACTGGCGTTAGTAGACACGTACCCAGCTAATATTCCAACTTTGAAAATAAAACTTATATTAGTTCAATAAATAACTATTTTTCTTTGTAAATAATTAAAATTTTTATTCTACTGTTACCGATTTAGCCAGGTTACGCGGTTGATCAACATCAGTGCCTTTTAACAAGGCAACATAATAAGATAATAACTGCATCGGTATCGTTTGTATGATTGGCGAGGTTTCATCTTCGCATGAGCATACGTGTAAGACCTTGGTAAATTCATCACCTTTATATTTCAGATCCTCATCTGCAAATACATACAATACTCCGCCGCGCGCACGTACTTCCTGCAGATTCGATTTTAGTTTATCCAGCAATTCATTGTTCGGTGCTACGGTAATAACCGGCATGTCTGCATCAACCAGAGCCAATGGGCCATGTTTTAATTCACCTGCAGCATAGGCTTCGGCATGAATATAAGAAATCTCTTTTAATTTTAACGCCCCTTCCATTGCAACTGGGTAATGCTGGCCACGTCCTAAGAATAAGGCATGATGTTTATCGGCAAAATCTTCAGCCATAGTTTCAATATCTTTATCCAGCTCTAATACTTTTTCGATTTTAGCTGGCAAGGATTCCAGTTGTTTTACAATGCGTGCCTCTTCATCGGCATCCATACCATGGCGACGTCCCAAAACAATAACGAGTAACATCAAGGCAACCAGTTGTGTGGTAAAGGCCTTGGTTGACGCGACGCCGATCTCCGGGCCCGCGCGAGTCATTAATTGGGTATCGGATTCACGCACCAAAGAACTCTCTGGCACATTACAGATTGTTAATGAATGCCCAAAGCCATGTTCTTTGGCCAGGCGTAAACCCGCCAAAGTATCCGCGGTTTCACCTGATTGGGAAATAGTCACGATTAATGAGTTGGGATGTACAACCGGTTTGCGATAACGGAATTCACTGGCGACTTCAACACTGCATGGAATCCCGGCCAGACCCTCTAACCAATATTTACCAATCAAACCGGCATGATAACTGGTGCCACAGGCAACGATATGCACCGCCTGAATTTTATCGAACACCTCACCCGCATTCGCACCAAAACTTTCTTCCAGGACTTTATTACCACTGATACGACCTTCCAAAGTATCGGCAATCGCCTTACTTTGTTCGAAGATCTCTTTTTGCATGTAGTGACGATATTCTCCACGAGTCACTGCATCTGCTGATAACTCGCTTTCTTTTATCTCACGTTCAACTACTTTGCCTTTCGAATTATAAATGGTTAAGGAATCTCGTCGAATGTCGGCGATATCACCTTCTTCCATAAAAATAAAACGTTGTGTCACCGGCAATAATGCCGCCACGTCTGAAGCGATAAAATATTCGCCGATGCCAACGCCAATCACGAGTGGACTTCCACTGCGTGTTGCAACTAAACGGCCCGGTTCATTTTTACTGATAACGCCAAGTGCATAGGCACCTTCAAGCTCTTTTAAGGTTTCTTTTACTGCCGTTAACAGTTCTTTTTCTTTTACGACATGATGTTCAAATAATTGGTGTACGATGACTTCTGTGTCGGTATCTGATGTAAATTCATAACCCTGGTGAGTTTGTGATAAACGTAATTTTTCATGGTTTTCGATTATGCCATTGTGCACAACGGCAATGGTGTTACGACAAATATGCGGATGTGCATTTGATTCGGTAGGTTCACCGTGGGTCGCCCAACGAGTATGCGCGATACCGATATGTGCATGTAACTCACTTTGATTGATTGCATTTTCAAGCTGGCTAACCTTACCTGGCATTCTTACCCGATCAAGATTATTCTCAGCATCGAGCACGGCCACTCCAGCCGAATCATAACCACGATATTCTAAACGATTAAGCCCCTCGACCAGGATAGGAACAACGTCACGTTCAGCTACTGCCCCAACAATACCGCACATACTTCATCTCCATTTAATATACTAGCCCCAGATTTTCATACTGAGTTCTATTTAATTTTATCAGTGACAATTAAACTTATGGCATACTTCTATAGGTTTATTTCTTTTTTTGGGGACGCTGCCAGCTATCGATGGTTGTCTGCCGAGTACGCGCCACGGTTAATTTTCCATCGGGTGCCTCTTTAGTGAGAATGGTACCGGCCCCCAATGTCGCGCCATCCCCTAAACGCACAGGTGCCACCAATACACTGTTTGAACCGGTCGAAGCCTTATCGCCAATCGTCGTGCGATGTTTATTCGCGCCATCATAATTTGCGGTGATCGTACCGGCTCCGATGTTAACCCCGCTCCCCATATCGGTATCACCAATATAGGTTAAATGATTGACTTTAGAACCGTTACCGATCACGCTGTTTTTTACTTCGACGAAATTCCCAATGTGATTGTCACCTTTTAATTCAGCCCCTGGTCGCAAACGTGAGTAGGGACCAATCAGACATTTTTCTCCGACCACAGCATTGTCTATCACGCACATTGCCTGGATTTGTACCCCTTCACCAATCACACTGTCGCGAATAACACAGTTTGGACCAACATAGACATCATCGGCAATCTCGACATTACCCTCAAGCACAACGTTTGCGTCCAGGGTGACATCTTTACCCACCTTCACCTGGCCACGAACATCAAGTCGTGCCGGATCAATTAGGGTAACCCCCTGAGCCATCAACTGTTCAGCCTGGTCACGTTGATAAGCACGCTCCAAATACGCTAACTGACTGCGGCTATTCACGCCCAGCACTTCATCTTCACCTGCCGGATGGGCGGCATGTACAGCAACGCCATCTGCCACCGCCATTGCGATGACATCTGTTAGATAATATTCGCCCTGAGCATTATTGTTTTCGAGTTGACTCAACCAGGATTTTAATAATTTGCCTTGTACCGCCAGGATACCGGTATTAATTTCCGTTATTTTAAGTTCTTCGACGCTGGCATCTTTTTGTTCAACAATTCGCTGAATGGCACCCGAGCCATCTCGTACGATACGTCCGTAACCATGCGGGTCATCTAAATGCACGGTTAATATCGCCAGGGCATTACCCGCGGTCTTTTCAACGAGTTCAAATAATGTTGATGATTTTATTAAAGGTACATCACCATATAACACTAATATAATGTGATCATCATCAATATGCGGTGTCGCCTGATCAACTGCGTGGCCGGTACCCAGTTGCTCTTGTTGCTCAACCCAGACAACCGGCTCATCAGCCAGAGTTGATTTAACTAACTCACCACCATGACCATAAACCACCACGGTTTGACGTGCTTTTAATTCCGCCGAGGTATGGATGACATGGCTAAGCAATGGTTTGGCGCCAATGGGGTGTAATACCTTTGGTAATTTTGATTTCATCCGAGTGCCTTGTCCGGCGGCCAGGATGATCACACTTACATGTGCAGGTTCAGTCATCGTATTTTTCTTCTATCTTGATTACTTATTGCATGGTCAACGGGCCTTGAGTATCTATCACCTCACCGGTCCCGAGTTCTTCCGTCGTGGCATCGCGAATACCGGCCACCGTCATTCTGAATACGACTGTTTTACCGGCGAAGGGGTGATTGGCATCTAAGGTGACTTCGCCATTCTCGATTTTAGTCACCTTCATGGTAATCGTCTCACCTTCCTCATTCTCAAACATCGCCTCAACACCGAGCCGACAATATTCATCCGGAACGTTTTCAACCTTTTCAACATGCATCAATTCCGGATCAGGGTAGCCAAAACCTTCCTCAGGTGAAAGGCTTACGGCAATCACATCACCCACTTTTGCGCCTTCCATCGCACGTTCCGCAGTGGGGTACATTTTGCCATCGACACCGTGAAGATAGGACATTGGCAAATCAGATTGTTCTAAAATCTGTTCGTCCTGGCCATCCTGGATGATATAGGTAAAGGTGACCACCTTCTGTTTGGTCACGGTTTGCTCATTTTGAGGCATAAATTCGATTCTTTTTAAGTTAAGTATGTCGTGCTTATGCTTATCGGTTAGCGGGACTATTAATAAAATTCAATAAATATCAATAAGTTATACCATTTCACCAGCCAATCCTACGGCACGCGCATTATGCCATTATATTTGCTCGCACATACCCCTTATTAACAAATATTTATGTAACGCGAAACCCATAAAAAAACCCAGGTTCAGGGGAGAACCTGGGTCAAAAAAGAGGTCACCTTTGCCAAGCGACCTTCTTGGTGCTCTGTAAGCTAGATCATTTCAGCGACAGCGGGCATGTCCTCACGCTCGATTTTGATCGCCGTATAAGTGCCATCATCATTCTCCGTCGCATAGACTTCAATATAATCACCACTCATCAAATCAGACAGATTAAAGTGGATATCCGCTTCCATGTCTTCATCCTGGGAATCGTGCATAAAGGTGTCGTTGTTAACCAGGATAACCGTACCGTCCGTCATCGTAATGGTGCCAACATTGAGATCAGTGCTAACGATGGTGTCAACTGTACCCTTGAATTCAATGTCATCGCTTTCGTCTTCACGCTCAATCTCTTCGGCAATTAAGTTTCCGTTGCCATCAAAATAAGCTTCGACTTCAACTTCATCACCTACGGCCAACGGACCTTGTCCGTCTTCTTCAATCTCGGTATCAGCCGTAATCATCACCACCTGGCTATCCACCGTAATGCTGTCGGCGCCAATTTCTCTAATGATGCCTGAGAATTCATACTCATCGTCTTCATAACCTTCATGCTCTATCGAACCATCATCTTCCAGCTCGACTTTGGAGGCAATCAGCACACCGTTATCATCCAGACCTTGAGTACTTTTCACTTCGACGTAGATGTCATTTTCAATGCCATTCGGTAAATCATCTAATACTGCATCAGCATAATTCACCGTCATTGAACCAATATCAAATTCAGAAGTATCTGCAGAGTGATTCATCACCACACCCTTGACCTCTATACCTTCGTCATGACTCATTAAATAAGTAGCTAAATCAACGGCCTTAACTTCGATACGGGTAGCCGAAATAGCACCCATACCCGAAGAATAACCGCTTACTTCAATGATATTGCCTTGCTGGATCATGCTGGCATCGGTAATCGTCGCAACATCACTTTCAAAAATGGTTTCGTTGGTGACCGTAACGGTATAACCCATAACATCAATGGTTCCTGCCGCAACATCGACCCCGGTTACAATCCCTTCAAGATCATCGTCATGACTGATTGAAGCGGCATGACCGTTATCATCTTCAACCACCGTCACCATCATACCGGTACGTAGCTCAGACTCATCGGACACTTCGTCCTCGATATAAATATCCGCACTATCAGTTTCATAACGCGTCCCATTAACATATACACTACCGAACGCGGTAATTGGACCGGTTGTGCTACGCGAGGTGGTATCCGCGTCGGAACTTGAACCACCACCGCCACAGGCTGAAACCGTCATAATTGCACTCATAACCGCCAACACACCCAATTTTAATTTTATTTCCATGATCGTATCTCCTTAGTATCTCGATCTAATTCTCTAGTCACATAATATCTAATCTAATACACGCTGATGAATTGGAAAGGGTTGCAAAAAAATGTGGCGAACTTCACACTTTCTAGACGGTATTTCAATATTAGTGAAAAAATTAAACATAAACGAGAATAGGGATGTTTGAGCATTTTACCCTGGCAGAAATTGTCCTGACCGGACTCCTATTTATATGGACAGGGTTTGTGCGCAGTGGTCTGGGCTTTGGTGGTGCGGCACTGGGCTTGCCGCTGATGTTTTTCCTCGACGACCGGGCACTGTACTGGTTACCGATGATCGGAGTACATCTGTTATTTTTTACCAGCCTAACACTACGTACTCGATTAAAAGACGTCAATTGGGCCTATCTTGGCAAATCACTCATCTATTTATTCCCACCGCTAATCGTGGGTGTATTTGGCCTGCTCAATTTACCCAATAAATGGCTGGTTACATTTGTCTATTTAATAACATTTATTTACGCCGTCACCTGGCTGATGAATTGGGTGATCCAGAGTAACAATAGCTGGCTGGATCGTTTTTTATTGATCGCCGGGGGCTATGTCGCCGGCACCTCATTAACCGGTGCACCATTAATCGTTGCGGTTTTTATTCGCCATGTGAGCAGCCATCAATTACGTAATACGTTATTTGTTCTCTGGTTCTTAATCGTCAGCATC
>CAMYMO010000012.1 GCA_947259425.1 uncultured Ectothiorhodospiraceae bacterium
GTGCATGAGCTGACCCAAGATGATGCCGAAGATCTATTAGCCAGCAAGAAAAAACTCAAACCCACCACCCGTCTATTATTAACGCATGCCTTAAAGGCGAGTATCAGTGGTGTAAAACGCGTACATATTATCGACCGGCACATCGCTGGGGGACTGTTACTGGAATTATTCACTCGCGATGGTGTCGGTTCAATGCTTACCGTCAATGCCTATGAAACTATTCGCAAGGCAAGCATAGATGATATCGGCGGCATAATTGATCTAATTCGACCACTCGAAGAGCAAGGCCAATTAGTACGTCGATCGCGTGAAGTCCTCGAAACCGAGATACAACATTTTACCGTCATCGAACGGGATGGATTGATTATCGCCTGTGCCGCATTTTATCCGTATCTGAATGAACACATCGCTGAATTAGCGTGTCTGGCTGTGCATGTGGATTATCAAAAAGAAGGTCGTGCCAATACGATCTTTGATTACATTATTAAACAAACCAAACAACTCGGCATCGAAAAACTGTTTGTGCTCACCACCCAAACGGCACATTGGTTTCGTGAACGTGGTTTTAAGAGTGCCAAACTCGAACAACTGCCGGTAAAAAAACGTTCCTTATACAACTATCAACGCCAATCAAAGGTTTACATAAAGGATTTAACTTAATGGGTAGCAACCTACACACACGCCCATTTTTAAAATGGGCAGGCAACAAGTTTCGCATCATGCAACATATCCAAACGATGTTACCGGAAGGTGAACGCCTGGTGGAACCGTTTGCCGGTTCCGGTGCAGTGTTTTTAAATACCCATTACGATCGCTATTTACTCGCCGATAACAATGCCGACCTGATCTCCTTATATCAAATCCTTGCAGAACAAGGTGAACACTTCATTGCCCAATGCGCGCGCCTGTTTCGCGATGCGACAAACCAGGAAGACTATTATTATCGCCGCCGTGTCGAATTTAACAAAACCAAAAATGCAACCCGCAAAGCCGTATTGTTTGTCTACCTGAATCGACATGGTTATAACGGATTATGCCGCTATAACTCACGCGGTGGCTTTAACGTCCCGTTTGGTCGCTACAAACGTCCCTACTTTCCAGCCAAGGAAATGTATTTCTTCCATCAAAAGGCACAACAGGCTGATTTTTTACATGTCGACTTTGCTTCTGTATTTAATGACTTAAACAACGGCGATGTGGTGTATTGCGACCCACCCTATGTACCGTTATCGAAATCAGCCAACTTCACCACCTACAGTGCGGGTGGATTTAATATTCCACAACAAGAACAACTCGCGCAATTAGCTGAGACTACTCGTCAAAGCGGTATCCCGGTTTTAATCTCCAACCACAACACTCAATTTACCCGAAAAGCTTATAAAGAAGCCGATAACATAAAACGTTTTAAAGTGATGCGTTCGATCAGTTGTAACGGCCAACAACGCAAACCGGCTGGTGAACTACTTGCCCTGTTTGAATCACGCGTAGCTTAAACTGGTTATATTGAATATAATCAGATTAGTACTTCGATGTGCAGTGTTATAGAGCTTCCGTTAACCGATTTTATTATTAAGTGGCTTCCTTATTGCTAAAGTTAGATCCTATACGTTACCAACTGCTGGACTTTACCGATGATTCAACTGACTAAAGCATTAAACAGCTGGGGAACCACCGAATTTGAAGACACCCTTAAGTGCGAAATAGAACAGTTGGGTTGCAAAGAACTACCGTTGCAACAGGGTCTAGCTCACAGCAGCTATGCGATAGACAATAAACTTAAGGTAATCGTTATTAATGTCTCTGAGCAATCCGACTCAATACAGGCGAAAATTGGTATTTTTTACACTGGGGTAATTGCCGGCTGTAGCTGTGCAGATGACCCATCACCGCTTGATGAGCAAAATGAGTACTGCGAACTACAGGTTGATATAAATAAAAACACGGCTGAGATGAAGGTCGTTCTTTTAGCGGAATAGAAAGAGAATAGATCAAGAAAACAAGAACCCATCGGATTATTTTTTAGGTTATATGTCAACAAACCAAAAAGCAGACTAAAATCAATTGAGCAAACTAACTGTTCTGCCAAAAAGAGAAGATCATGGCCGGGAAATATCCTAATCGAATAAAATCCTTACCACTCTTCGATGGTCGTTTTGATGCCTACAAACTCGAGTCGAAAGGTTGTGATGTTCTATTTGCCTCCTATCCGGCGGGGACCAAGATCCCAACTCACACGCATCAGACTGAAAACCACGGAGTCATCACCCGTGGGGAGTTAATCCTGACCATGAATGGCGAGGTTTCCCGGATTGGGGTGGGCGAATGGTACCATGTACCGGTTAACGTTGAACATGCTGCTGAATTTGAAGTCGAAACGGATGAAATTGAGTTTTGGTTTGAGCTTAGCAAATAATACAGATCTCAAATCTGAACAACCCTGCTTCGCGATTTTAAAAAACCAGAGCCTAAGGCATATTGTGTAAAAATATTATGAATCAGTTTAACGATAAGGCCGTTGAAAACGTATTTAAAAGCTATCCACAAGAAATACGAGAAAAACTATTATTGCTTCGTCAGTTAGTAATAGAAACCGCTGCTGAAACTGAGAGTATAACCTCACTAGAAGAAACCCTGAAATGGGGTGAACCTAGCTACCTGACAAAGTCCGGAAGCACCATCAGAATGGATTGGAAAAAATCAAAACCTAATCAATACGCCCTATACTTTAATTGTAAAACCAAATTAATTGATACCTTTAAAGAACGCTATAAAAATGAATTTAAATATGAAGGCAACCGGGCTATTGTGTTTAATAAACATGATAAAATTCCAATCAATGAACTTAAACACTGTATTCTATTATCCCTAACCTACCACCAGCGAAAACATTTACCCATGCTCGGCATATAAATAAAGCATTTGACTAGAATCAGTGCATAGGCGCTGAATGATTAATCCTATTGGTACTGATCAAGATCAAACCGTTTCCCATCCAACCATTGCTATACTTAAATACGTTGGCAATGGAGCAGTCATATGACACAGGGCAAACAGAATGCTCATGGTCCACTGGATGAGGGTGTGGTATTTCACGTCCATGGTGTCACCAAAGTCTATCAGATGGGTGAAGTGCAGGTACATGCCCTGCGCGGGGTGGACCTGGATTTATTCAGCGGAGAATTCACCGTGCTACTGGGTGCATCCGGTAGCGGCAAGTCCACGCTATTGAATATTTTGGGTGGACTGGATACCCCGACTGACGGACACGTGCTTTATGGCGAACGCGATCTAACCCGTGCCAGTGAGCGCGAACTGACAGAATATCGACGCTACCACGTTGGTTTCGTGTTCCAGTTTTATAACCTCATTCCCAGTCTTACCGCTCGAGAAAACGTTGCGGTGGTCACCGAAGTGGCCAAAAATCCGATGCAACCGGAAGCCGCCTTGCAATTGGTCGGCCTGGATGAGCGTTTAGATCATTTTCCTGCTCAGCTTTCTGGCGGTGAACAACAGCGGGTAGCCATCGCCCGTGCCATTGCCAAAAGACCCGATGTATTGTTATGTGATGAACCGACCGGTGCGCTCGACTCTAAAACCGGCATCGTGGTGCTTGAAGCCCTGCAACGAGTTAACCAGGAACTGGGTACCTCGACGGCCGTGATTACCCATAATGCCGGCATAGCCCAAATGGCGGATCGGGTGATCCATTTGACAGACGGTCGTATCAGTCAGGTGTATGTCAATGAAACCAAATTATCCCCCAACGAGTTAAGCTGGTGAAGTCAGTGTTATGAAAGCCATCGATAAAAAACTCTGGCGCGAATTATGGGCTATGCGCATGCAGGCCCTGGCGATCGCAATGGTCATTGTCGGCGGGGTGGCTATTTTTATTATGTCATTGAGTACACTCGACTCGTTGTTTGAAACCCGCGAAAGCTATTACCGTAGTCATCACTTTGCCCAGGTATTTGCCACGCTTAAACGTGCCCCCCTTTCACTGATAAAACGAATAGAGGAAATTCCTGGTGTTAATAAAGTCGAAACTCGAGTAGTTGCCTACGTGAACCTCGACATAGCAGGATTTAATGATCCGGTTAGTGGCCATCTGATTTCATTACCTGATAATAGTCGTGGTCTGTTAAATCAGATCTATCTGCGTAAGGGTCGTTTATTTGAACCCGGCCGTGATAATGAGGTGCTACTTAGTGAGGAGTTCGCCAATGCCCATGGCCTGCAATCAGGTGACAAGCTCCACGCGACCATTAACGGTCGTCGCAAAACCCTCACAGTGGTTGGCTTTGCGCTGTCGCCGGAATATATCTACCAGATCGCACCCGGCGCTATGTTTCCGGATTACCAACGTTATGGTGTGTTCTGGATGGCCCGCAAACCACTGGCGACGGCCTATGATATGGACGGCGCATTTAACGATGTTACCTTAACCCTGAGCAAAGGCGTTAACGAACAGGCTGTGATTGATCGCCTGGATGAACTGTTAAAATCCTATGGTGGTATTGGCGCCTATGCCCGCGAGGATCAACTTTCCAATCGCTTTTTATCTGAAGAACTCAAGCAACAAGAAACCATCGCCACCGTATTCCCGGTTATCTTTTTTGGTGTCGCCGCATTTTTACTTAATGTGGTGATCAGTCGTCTTATTAGTTTGGAACGAGAACAGATCGCCGGGCTCAAGGCATTTGGTTACAGTAACTTTGCGGTTGGTTTGCATTACATCAAACTGGTGTTAATGATCGTTACGATTGGTATTGTTGGTGGCATTGCGGCCGGAGTCTGGATGGGCAAAGGCATGAGCAACATCTACATGTACGTCTACAGTTTGCCGTTTATGATCTATGTACTCAAGCCACAGGTGATTATTGCCTCGGTCGTGATCAGCTTCGGGGTTGCCGTGCTGGGGACTTTATACGCGGTACGAAATGCTGCTAAATTACCTCCAGCCCAGGCGATGCGCCCAGAACCGCCATCGATGTATCATGCCACGATTGTCGAACGTCTTGGATTGCAGCGCTGGTTTTCTCAACCCACACGCATGATTCTACGCCACATCGAAAGACGACCTTTAAAGTCACTGTTGACCACACTTGGGATATCGATGGCATGCAGTATCATGATGATCGGCGGCTTTCAGGAGGGTGCCATCGATCATATGGTCGAGGTGCAATTCGGCATGAGTCAGCGAAGCGATCTCACTGCCATCTATACCGAAGCCACCTCGCAGCGTTCTCTATATTCCCTGGGCAGTGTGCAGGGAGTAGAACATGTTGAAGGTATTCGGCAGGTTCCTGCGAAATTAGAATTTGAACATCGTTTCTATCGTACGTCGGTATCGGGTATTCAACCTAATGGAAATCTAATGCGTCTGCTTGATACCGATCTAAACGTGATCAATTTACCGCAACAGGGTGTCATCCTGACCAACTACCTGGCGGAACTGTTACAGATACAAACAGGCGATATGCTTACTATTGAAGTATTAGAAGGCAGCCGTCCTATCGTGCAAGTGCCTGTGGTGGGAACCGCCAAAGAGTACATGGGTGTTAATGCCTATATGCAACGTGATGCATTAAACCGTTTGCTTAAAGAGGGTGATGCTATCTCAGGTGCTTATATAAAAG
>CAMYMO010000013.1 GCA_947259425.1 uncultured Ectothiorhodospiraceae bacterium
GCTGGGAATATCTCCCGCCTTATAATGCTTTAGGCTTTCAATGCCTATGGGACGATAGGGATAAACAGTAAATACGATCTTTCCAGGTTTTTTAACAAACGTTTGTATATTTTTAACAGAGCGGTCATCCAGTTTTATATTTTTATCGGCGAAATCCTGTTTTATATCACTAACCAGCTTTTCACGAAATGCCGGTAGAGTCATTTTAACATCATCAGCATATGATTTTATAAACCGATCCATATAAGACTTATCGACGTATTCAATTTTAGCCTGTTTTATTCGTGCACCTAAGACAGCATTGTTAATATTGTCTGACATATCAACAACCGTTAACCGGATCTTAACATTGCCCAGACTTTGTGTATCCTGACGAAAAAACAATGAAGCTTCCTTGTTTGTTACGTTAATTGTCATGTCATATTCCAGATCCATGTCAAGTTGACTATACCCCAATGATGTTAAATCGTTTGAACGACGAACAATTTCTTGATAGCCGAGGCGATTGAGCAGCGCAGTTGGGTCATCTTTTATATCATGCTGAAGTTTTAATTTGTTAATTTGCTTACCCATCTTCTCAAGCAATGAGACATTCATCTGTAAGCCATCTATCAAGATATGAATCCTTAATGGAAGATTGCCTTTTTTGGAATCAAAATCTATATCATGCTCGAGTAATTTTAGTTCGGCTACAGTAACTTCCTCGTTGAACTCAGGAATGCGCAGGCTAACGCCTTTTATCCCAATTGGTCCAAATACCGAGGTTGATATTTGTTTATAGGCAGCCACCAGCTTTAAGCCATATGCCGTCGACATACCATGATTAATACCATTAAAGACTTGTTCAACATCATGCTTGGCTTTGTTCCACATATAGAGTTTCAAGCCACCATAACTCGCTAAGCTAAGCATCACTATGGAAATGAGGATGTTTTTAATGCGCATGGTATTTCATACAGAACTACAGTCGCCCACTACTTTTCACTTCAAGATAGCGGTTAACAATATTAATCGGTAATTCCTGTGGTATAACATCGAGATGTAATATCCCTTCTCCCATCACTTTTTGATGTGCATCTCGTCGATAGCCTAAATAGTGTTGAGCCGCAGCATGATCCAAGGCTGTATCAAAACCCAACACAGGTTTATCCAGCATTTTATTTATCGCACTCTCTTGCATACTAGCCAGCATAACTAAATGCCGTTTACGCATAATATGGAGTGCAGGCAAAAGCTCATCGGTATCCTCATCACGTAAGTTTGTGATTAAAATGATCAACGCTCGACGTTTTTGTCGTGTCATCAATTGGGTCGCTGCCTTGGTATAATCAGGCGAGATCAAACTCGGTTGTAAATCATAAATAGAATTTAAAATAGAATTGACACTGCCAATGGATTTACGGGGCGGGATCCAGCGCTCATGACCACTGAAAGTCATCAAACCAACTGCATCGCCTTGTCGTAATGCAACATGCGATAATAAAAGTATTGCATTCAGGGTATGATCAAAATGGCTTAGTTGATCATCATGCGCCAACATTCGACGACCGCAATCAACCAGGAAAATAATTTGCTGGTCCCGCTCTTCCTGATAATCACGCGATATAATCTTCCGTGTGCGTGCGGTCGCCTTCCAATCAACTTGACGTAATGAGTCACCATCACGGTATTCACGTAATTGATGAAAATCCACTCCTTCACCACGACGTCGTTTTTTCAAAATCCCCATTTGATTAAGACGTTGATCAGTCGCTAACAGGGTATATTTCATGACACTGGAGAAATTAGGATAATTTCGTACTTCAGATTCTAACCGCTGTTTTATATTTCTTTTCCATAAACCAAGCACTGAGTATATTCTTAATTGTAAAAATTCAAACTTTGCCGGGCCTCGTTCAGTTGGCTTGACACGGTAAGGCGTCCTGACCCAATTACGTGCTGGTATTTTAATATCAACAGGCAGGCCTTCATGTTCTAATTGTGTTGGAACATGATCATAGATCTGCATTCGAATCGGATAGCGATATTGATTATGTAAAGTGAGATTCACTTCAGACCACGCGCCCAATGACAGCGCATGCATAACCTTGCGCTCAGCCTGAATGTGACGTTTACCCCATAAGCTCAATGCATCCGCCATTAATGCACCAATAACCAAATAAATCAGGATATCCCATTGATGCTGGTATTCCGGCACAAAGCTCACCACGACCGCCAGCACAAAGGTAATAAATATTAGCCACAGTATTCGGCGAGTCGGGATCATATGCGTGGAGCATCCACGCTATCGAGCAGGTTTTCCAATATAGTATCAGGCGTTTGGCCTTCGATCTCCATCTCTGGGGATAAAATAATACGATGACGTAGTCCAGCAATCGCTATACTTTTAATATCATCCGGAGTAACAAAGTCATTTCCATTTAATAATGCAGCTGCACGCCCAGCGCGTAACAATGCAATCCCGCCACGCGGACCGGCACCAACGCTAATTCCTGGCCAGTTGCGTGTCTGGCGAACGATATTAACTGCATATTCGCTTACTCTGCTATCAACCGTCAGTTCGGCCGTTACTTTTTGTAAATTAATAATATGTTCTGCATTAACAACCGCATTTGTTTCATCAACGTTAATCCCATCCCCAATCTGGTTTGAGGTCACGCTATGGACTAATTGGTATTCATCATTTTGATCAGGATAGTCGATCATGATCTTCAATAAAAAACGATCCAGTTGTGCCTCAGGTAAAGGATAGGTACCTTCCTGTTCGATCGGGTTCTGTGTAGCCAGCGCCATAAAAGGAGGGTCCAGGGTAAGCGGTTTACCTTCAATGGTCACTTGTTTCTCTTGCATGACCTCAAGCAGTGCTGCCTGTGTTTTAGCGGGCGCCCGGTTTATTTCATCGGCTAATAATAAATTGGTAAACACCGGACCTTTTCGAATCTTAAACGACTCACTCTTCATGTCATACATGGCATGACCGGTTACGTCACTAGGCATTAAATCCGGCGTAAACTGAATTCGAGAAAAAGTACCACTAAACGTTTTCGCCATTGCCCGCACCAACAAAGTTTTACCTAACCCTGGTACACCTTCAATCAACACATGTCCTGATGCAAGTAAGGCAATTAATACCTGATCAATGACCCTGTTTTGTCCAACCACGGCCTTAGCGATCTCGGTGCGTAGCTTTTTAACCGTTTCGCTTGCTGCATGTATATGTTCTGTAGACACCCCTGTATTCATATTCATAGCTTTTTCCTTATAATACTTAATACTTCAATCGTTGCTGTAAATTCTAATTCCTTTTCGACTTGCTTTGCAGTGATGGCTTTTAGAATTCTCTCTGATTCGATACCGACAATTTTGGCTAGTTTTTTGGCCAATTCTTTTTCCGTTAAGTTCACCCACAACGGGCGCGTTTGCGCAATCTGCTCGAGCACTGCCTTCTGTACGCTTTCTAATAATTCTCGACGGTTATGATTGCGCCACTGATAATGTCCGGTTGAGGTGATATGTTCACTCATACTTCGACGTATTGCCTGTGGGTTGGGGGCGACTGGACCAAAACGTCTTGAGGCATACCACAACCAGGCGAAGATGAAAATTAAAAACATCACCATGGCACTCTGGGCATTAGTAAATAACAGCGAAATTAACGATGGACTGTCATCATTTCGAATCAACCATAATGTACGTTTAGAATCATCGATATGGACTATGGTATGAAGAAAAGCAGCATGATCGAACTTATCGATATAACGATTCGTTAAAAACCGAATGTCACTTAATAAAGTAATCCAACCATCATCAATCTTAAGTTCGAGTAATTGAGTGCCGTTTTCACCATCTACTGTCCATGAAGTATCAAAGCTACTTTCATTTTCCATCCATTTCTTTTGATTAAAATAGACCTTCTTATCTTCAATTTTATCGTTAACTTTTACGATTATAGGCGTCGCCCTTGATTCAAATTTTTCGCGCTCAGTTAGTTTATCATCCTTCTCTTGCTTAACTCGTTGATCGGCATTAGGCGTATCGGGGGTATCGCTCTTCTCCTGCTTGCTAGTTTGATCGCCCTCATCAGTATGCTTTTCATCAAGCCCCGATTCTGGTTTCTCTTCATTCTCTTCTATTGTTTGTTCAAACTCATCAATCTGGTCTTCGAATAACTCGACAAATAAATTTTCACTGTATTTTCGTTGCGTACGAACACCAAGCCGATCAAATAGTACATCTTCGTTTTCTTCATCTTTACTCTGGCTATAACGGGCCAATACGACCAAATGACCGCCTGCTTTAACCCAGTCCAGCAATTCAGTGACACGATCATCACCTAAATCAAAACGTTTTGTGGGTATAAATATGACGTCATTGGTACTCGGCATTTCCTTCATCGCTAAAATACTATCAAGACTCCTAACCTCCATATCGAATTTTGCCAGGAATAATTCGGCTGCATAGAAATCGTTATTCGCCGCCTTGTTGGAATAACCCAGGGTTTTCTCAGTGGTATACTGTTCATAGTTGCTAAAAAACCACCATAATAAACTGGCGATTAATGCCAACACCACTGCGGCAACTAATAACGTACTTCGATTCATGTTTTCTCCCCAAATAACGGGGTCCACTGTTCACTTAACTGGATGATTTCCTGTTCACTGGGTAACCGATGCCCATAGGCAGCTAACTGCCAGGTCTGGGTTAATTGTTTAAAATATTCAGCACTTCCCTGTCTTAGTTTTTCTTTATGAATATAGGTTGTGCGGATGCAATCACCTTCTGTTGCACTACCTTTTAGGTTGATTCCATAATGATGTACCAGTGTCGTAAGCGCACCACGATATAACAGACTTAATGCTAATAATGGGTCTTGTTTGTTCCACAGCGCTAACGCAGCCTGGCCAACATCATCCGGTAATGATTCTGGTGTAATCTCTAAACCAAATAATGACTTCGGTAGCTTGCGATTTATTTTCAAACTATCACGCTTCGCAGTCGGCCCCCAGCGTAAATAGAAAACAATGGCCAATACAATTAGCGCCGCAACCGCTACCCATAATATAACTTCGCCAATAACACCTAACCCCAGACTAAACCCTTTCAACCAATCTAAATTCCAGCCATCACCTGTTGCTGATTCATCTTCTTCTTTTTCTTCTTGCTCTTCTTCGTCCTGTTTATCCTTCTTACCGATGTAGCGCCAACGTGTCACTGTCTTTTTTTCACCAAATTCGTTTTGTGCCAGGATCTCATCAATCGCCTTTCTGGCTTCGCTATTATTTAAGGGACCCGCGCTATTTAACGTTTCAAGACCAATCTTGTCCGATTCTTCCGCGACGACTTTATCAGCAGGATAAAACAAGCCACCAATGATGACAGCAAAGGCAAGGGCAATTCCGGCGGCATATTGCGACGACTTTCCGAGACGTTGGGCTAATTGCCGAAATACTATCTCAATATCCCAACCTTCAAGTTGAGTTCGTCTATTGATATAAAGTGAAAAGCCACCGGAAACATAAAACGGTTGAACAATAAAAAAGGCAATATAGAAGAGGAAATTGATGCTAACACCGCCCCACCAGCTATCTTCAATCGCAACCGGATTTAATGCATTCACCAGGGCGTCTGTATAG
>CAMYMO010000014.1 GCA_947259425.1 uncultured Ectothiorhodospiraceae bacterium
AAATATTTTACTGGATGATTTTTAGTCGGTAATGCACTAATTTGCCCAAATAAGTTTTGCATCTCTGAAAGCAGTGTTGGGGTGAAACAGGGGCGAGGACTTGCATGCATATAAAACCATAATGACTGTGAATCGGGCTGGTAACTAAGATCAAGTTGTTCATAATTGCTATCGAAATGGTCATTAAAGTTTGTTGCGGATTGATTTGTTAAGGTTTTCATTTGCGGCTCCAATTTTAAAGGCTAGTTTAGATTGAAAATATTCCCCTTAAAATATTATAGTGTATCGGAATACTTTGTTACTAAAACTAACCTTTATTCAAGTCTAAATTAATAAGCAATGCTAAAAAATGTGAAGTCTATCTAGATTGTTAATTAATCATTATTAAAGACTATATTAAATATCATGTTTATAGCCGACTAAATTTATTCGACGCTATAGACACTCGGCAATAAATTAATAACCTGATATTTCATATGAGAAATCATACAATTCGCTTTAACAAAATCATTTATTAACATATCAATGCCAATTACAAGACAAACCAATCTGCTTTACGTTCAATTAGCCATTCCATTATTCGTATTATTTGCTGTGGTTTATGGAGGGGCGAATTGGCTAAACAGTTTGCGTGAACAACATTATCATTTCTATTTTGACTGGGAATTATCTATTCCCTTTGTACCAGAAATGATCGTTATCTACTTTTCAATCCAGCTGTTATTTTTACTCCCAATTTTACATTGCCAGGATACCGAAATGTATACTTTGGCAAAACGGATGGCCTTGGCAACCATACTTTCAGGAATACTGTTTGTGCTGCTGCCGACACAATCTGGCTTTCCACGGCACGATAACGTCGATGTATTTCAACCTATTTTTAACCTCTTATATCAATTAGACCGACCCCACAATCTTTTCCCATCTATGCATATTTGTTTATGCACCTTAGTCATTACAATCATTTATCCAAGAATCAACACCATGTTGCGTGTCATTTATCTTATCTGGTTAGGGTTATTATACTTATCGGTATTGCTCGTCCATCAACACCATCTTATCGATATTGTTGGCGGACTTTTATTGACTGCGATATGTATCTGGATTATCCCAAATGCAAAGACTCAAAAGACCTTTGCTACCTAGTAATTTTTTCCGGACGCCGGATTTTTCCATGTTGCCAATGATAAAAAGGTTTTAAGATTTTGCCCGCAGGTACCGTTTCTTGTGGATAAACTCGACAGCCCGGCCCGATTGCAGCATGTATGCCGATAACACTATGGTGTTCAATGGTAATTGGAGCCAGGGTTAAGCACTGCAAATTATCATTGGTAAAGGTAATAATATGCGCTCCCAGGCGGCAACCACCGCCAATAATAACACCTTTTTCAATAGTTAAATGATATCGATCGGTCAACGTGACACCTGGCGACCAATAAGTCAAAAGGCTAACCTGTGCCCCCCAGAGATTAAGCCATAGACTATATAAACCAGGGAAGAACCTTAGTATTTCTTCTAAAAAAGGAAGTCGGACAAAGAAAACCTGAAGTTGAGTCAGGAACCACCAATAAATAAATAATTTCGTATTAGAGTTAACGGTACCAACCGGTCGCCCGAAAAATATTATAAACAGACGACACAGTAAAGGTGGGAACAAGTAAATATAGCTAACAAAAAATAAAACAACTTCCACAGTCGTACAATCAACTAAAAACGGAATTGATATCCCGATTAAAATATAAATCGCACTATAATAGTTAATTAACAATACCAGTAATGGATATAACTTTGACTTCATTGATAATTACTCAAAAAAAGCATTATATCGATAATGAATCTTCAAACTCTGGATAAAGCTCAAATAGCGATGTTGTCACCGGTATCTGTTCTGGATTCTCAAACATGGGGAATAGACACGGGTCATATTTAAAGTTACTAACCGCTTGAATCAAACGATCGGAATCTATTTTTAATTCTGGACACTCTTTTACTAACTGATGAACAACATTCACCCCTGCATGACGTGGGCGTAAGGTTGCTTGCAGCAGTTTTTTAAGCAGAATAACATTGAGTTGTTTCTTTTTTCTTGAGCTGCGATCTAGCACAAAGTCTATTAAATTTGCGTCTATATGAACATGCCCCATTTCATCTTTTAAATGTGCCTGGTGGGCAAGAACAAAGTTTGGTTCAAGCGGTCCGAGATTGTCTGTTTGATTAAGCTTAATCAAATCCTTTGAAAAGCGTACCGCGTGTTCTTCCATCAATAATACTAACCATAATAATGATATTAGATACTGCGGATAGTAACAAACGACCGAGAGAAGAGCCCTCTCGAACCAACGTAGTTTTAGAAACTGATACGGTTTATCGGTGTATAGCTCGGGCAAACAAACTTGATTTAACGACCTGAACATTTGATAGTGTTTTTCTTCCTCTCGTAACAGGATATTCAGGCACTGCTTTAAATCATCTTCATGACTCAACATTTTCAGACGTAACATATTATCCATTACATGCTTAGTAAATCCGCTTTCAAACATCATAAACTGCTCATTGGTGCGAGCAGCAAAAAGCTGGTTGTAACGTAATTTTTGTGAGTTAGTTAATTCAGAATAGACATCACTAAAAAAAAGCTGGGTATATTGTTCTGGAATAAAGGCGCGCGTCCTATCAACAATTGTAAATTGAATACGATTTGTATTCGCATCTGATTTTACGCGTTGTTGAATAATTTGTTTTGAAGTCAGTAACTTCATGGTTACTGCATTACCTGATAATCTTTTTTCGCTAAGATATCTGGTGCTGCCTCATTGCAGAGTCGAGGCCCTTTCCATAAGCGTAAATATTGTCTGAAATAACTGACTGGCTTTTTGCTCCTTTCTCCTAACCTTGCCAGGTTAACCCATGAAACATGAGGGTGTTGATGGTGCACGAGATCCCACTGTCCCTGTAACAATATCCACGACATCGGTCTGGAGACAGAGAGGTTCAAAGCACCATTTTTTACATCACGTATAGTAAAGGCATGAGTGATATATTGGCGAGTAGACCAATTGAAGGCAAAAAACGCGTAAAATAAAAATAATGTTTCCCAGCGAATTGACAAGAAATATATTAAGCCAAACCAAAACAGGATTCCGAGTAAAATCTCAAACCGCAACAACCATGTTAACTTTAGATCATAGGGATCAAAAACAACCGCTGTACTACGTGCATTTCGAAATGGTTTAGTCCTTAAGATACCAGGATGCATCGCTAATAATAGATTTCCAATCGGTATTAAAGGCCACCACAAGCCCAGCAAGAGCCCATACCATTGAATATATTTAATTAGCTTAAAATCACCTTCATAATAGCAATCAAACATTTCATGGTCGGTTCGGTTACAGCAATGATGCACAACATGTGATACTTTAAAGACCGTAAATGACATCGGAAACAGCCAGCTTAACACCATGCCAACAAGCCAATTGAGTTTCGAATTAGCATGCAATACATCATGGGTCGCTTCATGCATCAAAGCATAGTTTGTTAACAGGATAAAGGAAAAAATAATCCCTAACGGTACCGACCAAATCAAATCAAGAGATGATGCGACCAGCAACAAGCCAATGGCACCGAGCAACACCGCCGCCGCAATAACCAGGTTTGTGCGCCCTGGTATCGTTTGCGTTGGGCTGTTTTTTTCTGGAACCTTTTTGTCTGGCATTGATAACACCTTGTACCGATTATTTTTTACGTGAAATTTTCATAATAATAAACATTAATATTAATCCGACAAAGAAAGCAATCGCACCGATAATCCATTGCAATTGGGTGGCAGCATTTAATAAGGGATTATCAAATAGATTAGCAGAGAAGTGTAAATTGGTTATTTTCCATGTCCCATCCAACCTTTGTATAGTCGCACTCCAATGACCGGTTAATGTAAACTCTAACCCTTCTGTTAATTTAAAGTATTCTTCCGTCACTCCATAGGCTATTGCTGTATTCCCATGAAATATTGCCGGGGCACTCACATCACCTTTTAAACGGTACTCTTTAACAATAGCCTTGGACTCCTTTAACATTCGATTAAAATATTCTCGACTTTGTTCATGCCCAACCGTTACTTCTGCATTATAATAGGTAATCACACCCTGTTCGTGTAAGTGCTTTGCCGCTCCATCAAAATCATGCTCGTTTAAAGCCTTAACCATGTCATCAAGTACCGCACGCAGGGATTCTCTATCCGCACTATGCGGATCGGGTTTCGCATAAGCATTACTCACAAACACAATTAATAACATTGCAATCAGCTTTTTCATTTTTTTTCTCCTTGTAATATGCATCTTGTTGTTAAGTAATTCATTGTTAAATATCTAATTATCGATGATTGATTTAAACGTGAATCCATGTAGGGCTCGACTTCTCTTTGGTGAACTTCTGGCAGTCGACTCCAATGCAATTCAGGTCTCATATGGTGCACAGTATGATAGCCATTATTTAAACAAAGCCAGTTTCCTATCCTGCTGGTAAAATTTCTTGAGTGATTGAATTTAGAGTTGGGTATACAGTTATCATGCTGTAGTAAATTCACCCCAATTAACAACGCAACGCCAACGATCCAGGGTAAAACCACAAAAATAAGAAAACCTACAATATCTAGATACAATAAAACGGCACTCAACAAGAGTAATGTAGTCTGCTCCAGCCTTTTTTGACGTATTAAGCGCGTATGAATAATTGATGGGTTAGCATGACGCCTTCCTCTCGCCATGCTAACAATAGCGGCAAAAACAAACCTGAGCAATCTCGTTATCCCAGTCCCCTCACCTGCTAATCCAGGCTTAATCCAATCTTTATCGTTGCCGGTATAAACATGATGATTATGATTATGAGCGAGTATCACCCCCACCGAAGTGTGGCCTCGACAAATCGTTAATACAACACCTAAAATAATATTCATCCATTGATATCTGAACATCGCGTTATGTACATGGTTATGATTAACAATACACACACTGAAACAAAAGAAACTACTCACCATTAACCACAACGGGGCATATATGATAGAAATATTTATTGAAAAAGGTATATATAAAAATAACAGGCAAAGCAAAATAAATAATAAACTGCGCCGATCTTGTTTATAACTGAGCAGCTTCATATGACATACCTTCTAAAATATGGTGATATTGCCCTGGTGCTAACTTTATGACTTGTGGAGTTCGTCTTCCACACCAATATATTTTAACCCTGACGTCGTCGCGATTTTCCGCCAACCCAAATAAAAGTCGATTATCGCCTTGTGCAGAAAATCCATTCGAAGCCTGAACTTCTCTGTGTTGATGATTTCCCTGATTGTCGATCACATTAACCTGGGTACCGATTGCATTTTTACCGCATTCGTTAGTATTTCCTGTTAATTGTAGACCAATCCAGCTTTTATCTTGCGCATCGTTTCTGAAAATCGACACGGGTGCAAATTGTCTGCTGATGAACATATCTAAATCACCATCATTATCAAGATCAACCAGGGCGATACCACGCGCATTACCTAACTCGTCTAATCCAACATAAGGCGCTAAATCCACGAAATGATCACCCCGATTCACATAGACCCGATTCATTTCGTTAGGGAAGATACAACGACCGATTAATGATGCCCACCTATCAGCATAGCCGTGGACATCCGGCCCGGTTAATCCGATCGTTGCATTCCAATACCAAAAATCTTCGCACTTTGCATCTTTCTTATCGTAGGCATCATCGACCATGCCATTGGCTTGAACGATATCAAGGCGTCCATCACGATTCAGGTCCCCTATCGCTGCCCCCCAGCCAAAACGCTTTTCATTTAATGCATTTCTGTTAACTGCGCCATCTGTAAATGCGCCTGCACCAACCTGGTTATACTGACCATTATTCATCCACAACAAGCTACCTTCTGCCTGTAATTTCTCATGCACGTTAGATACATAAATATCCAAAAAACCATTATTATCGAAATCCGCTAAAGAGACATTCATTCCCTTATATGTATCTCGACTAATTCCACCGATAAATCGGCCTGATACTTTTGTAAAGCTAAGATTCCCATTGTTGATATATAAAGAGTCAGGCCCGAAATCATTCGCCAAATACAAATCCGTCCAACCATCATGATTCAAATCACCGGTACCGATATCGAGTGTCCATCGATTCTCATGTAGTCCCATATCCATACTTGCCTGGCGAATAAATTGTTCTCCATTGTTCAAATAGATATAGTTTTCACCGCCATTATTGGCGTTATGCCAGGTTCGGTGCATAATATTCAACATACGTCTATCGCCTGAATATTCCGGCTCAGGCAGTTTGAAGACATTGAATGGGATTTTTCTGTCGTAATCAGATAAATAGGGATTTAATGTATTGCCAATAATAAGATCCAAATTCCCATCACGATTAACGTCCAATACGTTTGCAGAAACGCCAATCACGTAATCTGTAAGGCCAAGCTCTTTGCTAACATCAACAAACTTGATTTTGTTCTCTTCCTGCCAATAGTTTTTCAATAAACGAGGATGTCCAAAACTCACCATCACGAATAGATCATCGTCACCATCATTGTCATAATCAAACCACAGAGCACCTGATAATAACCCGGCTTGTTCTGGCTGCCGAATCACGTCATCCAGTGACGGTAATGGAATTCGTTGAAACTGAAAATCACCTTTATTTAAATATAACGCGCCTCGATCAGATTCATGCTTCATTGAATTTGTTAAGAACACATCCTGTAAACCATCATCATTGATGTCATTAAAGGCGACCGAATCCCCAACGGATAGAATCCATTTGCCAATGTGACGTATTTTAGGATCAACTTTGTCAAGTAAATCACTCGGGCGTGACAGAATACCCGCTTCACTTGAATCTATTTTTGTAAAATAAAAATCAGGTGCTTTATGCTCATAGGGAACGATAAATTGCTGGTATGTAAGCAAGCCAACAAAATAAATTCCAATTAGGGTCGAGATTCGATACATGCCTGTTTTCAAGAATGGCTTCCACTGTATCGACTTGCTCATGATGCGCTGATAATGCAACCAAATAAAACGCATCAGAAAATAACTAAACCCCGCATAGAATAATGTTGAAAACACCTGGATTTTATGCAAAAGCAAATCAATAATGACGATGGTCAATGCCATCATAATCTGACCGCGTTTACTCGCTGGTGAGGTTGCCGGATCAGTGATCATAAAAAAAGTAAATAAATAGAATGCGGGAGAAGTCAGTGCTCCCATGAACCAGGTCTCTGGCGGCATATGCCAACGTGTTAACCAGGCCCGAAAAGCCAAGGCAATAAAATAAAAAATCAGAAATGAAATGATCAGCGGGGTCCGCTGTATTTTGAATACAAACAAAACTAATGCGGCAGTGACAATAAACACCGCGACGGCGATTGAGCCACCCCACTGATACGCAGGGGAAGCACTGATCATTCCATCAGATAATATAAGACATAATACAATACTAAATAACGATGGATTAAATACATGCCGGCCATTAACCGTCAATAAATATTTGGATCCGATCGCGAAAAAGACGGGGACCAGCGGATATAAGAACCCATGGGCATAATTCACCAAAATGGCTAATGACGCGCCAGTAATGGCAGCACTAAGTGGAAATAATAAACGCTTAGCTTTGAACACATAATGTAAGACCATATCAAACACACAAGCAAAGAAGATGGTTGATACGATCTGAACCGGGCCTCGGTTAAACCCCAAAACGGTAATGCCTAAAATAAGATATAGACAGAGCAATGAAAAAAATGGAACGCGAGGGTCTTTCCAGCTCGGTATTCTTTCCCATACCATATTCATATCATCGCAATCTCGAGATAAGGAATTCGACTATCTAAATTTTTATAATCTTGCAGGTTTTCTGGATAATGAACAATAAATAAACGTCCCGACACTTCAATTCGACGATATTCCGTCAATACACGACTAAGTGGATCTCGCTCATGAAGACCGGCAATAAAATAGTTCCAGGGTCCATTGCGTCGATCATTATATAAATAGCGTAATAATGCCCTGAATATGCTCGGATTGTTATCTCTAACAGTACAAAATGCTAAATAAAAATACGGTACATGTTTTCCTGGTGAAGGAAATGGTTTCAAGGGGGTAAATTTTGATAGTGAATTATATATTGGTCGAAATAGGCTTAATCTCAGATTATATTGTTCAACATACGTCTGACGAAACTGACTTTGATCCCAGGCGGCTATAACACCAATAATTTTTCCATCCTGAAACGCTAAATAGAAATCTTTAATACTAAGATCTCGAAGTCTGTCCGAGGCCAGATCATTTTTAGTAATGACCGGAGCCAATTGTTTTGTCGAAACATTTTCTGCAATGAAGTCAAATATCGCCGCCTTATCGGTTTCTACTGCAGCGCGAAAACTTACACCGGGTATGGTTAATGCTTTTTTAGGAATATCCAGAAATATCGCTGGGGTTAAAAATTTACCAATGTCACGATAAAGTGGTAATCCGCAGCGCGCTGAGGTTAGTATCTCTTTCGCAGTTTCGTTATCATCCAGGATCATCGAATAATATAAGGGTACCGGATCTTGATCATGCAGTTGGCGTAAATACTGGTAGCCACGCATCAAGCCCGTCTTACCTCGGTACGATGGGTGTGCACGCAAATCGGCAAGATAACCCATTTTTGCAGCCTCGCCATTGATATAAACATCATTAATAAATCGGCTTCCCAATCCAATAATTTTTCCGGTTTCTGACTCGATGCATTTAATGATTTGCGCATTGGTTCCCTGTACGCCACTACCATAAAAATAATTCGGTTCGCGGCGAAAACTGACCGAGATTTCACCTGCCATCCAGTCATTTGCCATGCGCTCACGCAGCGCCAAATCGTCTTGCATATTTGCTAACTGGAAGCTTATCGAACTCATATTGCTTCCTTACACGATTTTGTGCTTAGGTCGATAAAGTAATTAAATATTCCAGTATCATTACAAAAAACGGTCGGTTTTATGTCACCAAGACAACGACCTTGTTGACACTGATACTGAGTATAGAGACACCAAAGATTGGACACACGTAAATAAGTTAGCTTGTCAAGTTGGCCTATTTTTCGAGCATACGCATACTGCGGATTTTCGCTCAGGCGATCTTCGATAAGATTGATTAATTGCTTCGCCTCCAGATCAGAGTAGTAATCGGACTCTACTATCAATTTATAGCCTGGTTTTTTCTTTACATCAGGAACCAGCATAACCTGACCTGTCAATTCACCAAGCTGATTTGAAATAAATTCCTCACTGAACTTTTCACCGCATAAATCACTACTCATTCCTGTTCGCCCGACAAAATTAATAAGCGGTGTCGAGTCTTTATAACCTTTAACGATAATCTTATCGCCAAGATCATAACGATAAAGCCCGGAATAAGTAGTGATTAAAACTCGGTAGGTCTCTCCTATAAGTAACTCATGAGCAAGATAGATAGTTCCTTGTTCATCCACAAACTCATAAAAAGCACTGTCCAGAGCTAACAGTCCTGAGCCAGTATCACAACTCGGAATGCTGACCACGCCTTCGGTTGCTAATAGACCTTTAGCTTGTATATAGACTCCAGGAAACAGACCCTCAAGTAATTTTCGATAGTGAGCAGATTGGGCATCTAACCAACAACTAATCGTATCCAGTTTTGGCCACAACTTTTTTGTATCAATTTCACCGTCTTGCAATGCTTTTGTAATTTCGTATTGGCGTTGTTCGGTTAACGCTAAATTGGCCAACTGTTCGTCAGTGAGCCCTTCAGGAACCTGATAACTAAACTCACCATTCTGAATATCGTTAACCATTAACTCTGATTGCGCAGCGAAGCTATTGACCAGTTCCAGCAAAAAAGTCGGGCTCCATACAGAAATAAAAGTCAAGTCTTCGGCGGCTAATAAAAATCGCAAAGTCCAGTATTGCCATTCGTGGTATGTTCCAATGCCGGCAACGGCAGGTGGGACAGCCAGGGTATTGAGTATGTCGCCTGATAATGCCGCGCCAAAATAATCGGCATCGCTTGCTAAACCAATTGGGATCCCAGCTTGAGTTTGGCGAGGTTCTGCCAATGCAGGGCTAATCGACCAGTACGCCGTACCCGATTTAATAGCAGGACGGTGAGTGAGTAAATCATACATCCAAGGATATAACGCTTTTTGAAATGCCAACAAAGAAGATTTTGTATACGGGATCTGTTTAGCCCCTTTTGTGCTGCCTCCGGTTTCTTCAATCACTTCCACTTTTTCATCGGTTAGTACATTTGGCTCACCGTTACCTATACGGACAATCTCAGCTGAAAATTGCTCATATGTTTGCACAGCAACCTTTTTCTGAAAATCTTCAATATTGTCTATATCGCTGAAATTATGTTTAATACCGAAAATTGTATTTTTGTTATTTTTAATAATAGATTTAAATACAATCGATTGTCTAAATTCGCTTCGGTCTAAATTTGAATAAAAAGACTCCCCTATTCCAACAACATTGTTGTATATTCGTTCCCAGTAATTCATGACGCGATGTCTTCTTTAAACGCCCGCAGGGCATAAGACCGTAAGTTTTCTTCATTTAGCTCGGTACAACAAACCAATTCATCGCCGTTTTTGTAACCGGGATTCTTTTCTAAAAAGTAATTCACATCTTTATGTTCGCGAACATGGTCAGGAATATCCGACCACTCACCAATTAAATGCCCCTTAGAACTTTCAAATTGAATAATCCCTTTGTCTTTCTTATAAGACTTACCAAATTTTAATTCTGCCAAATAATCCATAATAGATTGCATATACTCAGGCGTTGGATAACGCCAGGTGGGATAAAACAATTTTGAATACAACGGTAAATATCGATATGTACGGTAACCTTTGACAATCAGAAACCAATAAATCGGGGTGTCTGGATGCTGAGATTTTATCGAACCCGCCAATCGGCACCATGTCATTGCTAATATTTGTGAACCCCAATAGTCATGATGAATCACCGTATCCCCAGAAAAAAGCGCCAGCCTTGGGCGCGAATCCTGCTCGAAATGAACCAGTAAAATGGTTGAAAAGCCACAAATGCTACCCGATGTATTGCGAAGCACAATTACAAAATCTTTCTCCCCCAGATCGCCAACAAACATATTTTCATCACTCGCTCCATAGTATTGACTATAAAGGTCATACATGGACGACTTGTCATTTTCCGTTAACTGATCAGGTTTAACTACCTGCGCGAATAAATTCGCCACGTAACCACCTCCTGCTAAAAGATAATAAGTATATTGCTAAAAACGTCACGACTATCCACGTTATTATCATAATACCTAAATGGCTGTCATCTCCCGGTACGAAGTAAACAACAGATTCCTTCCCCGAAACCTGAAATAACATATAAAAAACAAACAGTATTTCGGTAACAAACATCATCAATAGTATTACTGTAAATCCGAATAGAATATTATCTTTTAAGTTGCCTGGCGTTCTAATCAATAAGAGCCCCAGTAACACTATTGTAAATACATCATGCCCAATACCATAATATGGATCCCAGTTCTTGGAGATGTACATCATGAATAACTCAATGATCGCCCTCAGCAGCATATTAATAATAAAAATTAGATAAACTTGTCGCCACCTCAGCGCCACCCGGTCATCAAGCAAAAATAAAATTGGCATAAAAAACCAGAATAATATCGCCAATGCCAACCAAACTAATTTTGGTAACGCAATCTGCCCACCTGCTAATAATCCATTATTTTGGATAAAATAGAATCCTATTGCCGCTATCGTGGTAAATAGCAAAATCGCATAATAACTTATTACCAATTTATTATTATAAACTGATTTCAATCTTCCTTTCCTCACCAGCGATCGGTGGCTCGTGATTTGAATGCATAGCAAGACGCCATTGTTTTATTAACTTATATAAAACATCCGTCTCAATAACAGAAAATTGTTCGCCCGAAAATTTTTTTACATTATCGGCTTGCGCCTGAAGAATGTTGACATCTTGTCTAATGATTAACTTTGATAACGGCTGGAAATACAATCGTACTAAATGGCTAAACCATTTAACCTTAAATGTAACAACGGTATACACTTCAGTTATATTTTTTTCGATAGGAGTACAGGAAGATGTGATTTTGTAATGCACATTATTACTAAAAACATAATCAACCGTTGAAGTGGCCGGAGCAATAAACCTGTCAGTATGTTTCATGCTTGCCTTTTTAGAAGATAAAAGACTCCACACTGCACTTTTAACACGCGGCTCCTCAAAATATTCAACCTCAGCACCATCCTCTAAGGTGCGCACCGTAGCCTCCACCTTTTTCTTTGTCGGGCTACGGAACCAGCCACGATGGACGTACGTCGCATGTGGACAATCAAGAAAATTTTCCAGACAGGCGTCAACTGAAGCATTGAATCTTGTTTTCATATGGAAACTGACCCAGCCCGATTCAGCATAATTAGGAAATGGTACGGGTTTCGGATTAGCGGGTTGATTAGATAAACAAACCCAAACATAATCATCTTGCTCAACACAGTGAAAGCTTGAGATACCGACAGGATAAACACGCTCCGATAAATGGGCATTTGCCGGGATCTCAGCGATGTTACCATCCGCATGGTAACACCAGCCATGATAAGGACATTCGATCTTACCATTGATAACCTTGCCTTGAGATAATGGAATATTGCGATGACGACAACGATCCTCTAGCGCAACAGCATGTCCCTGTACATCGCGAAACAAAACCAGATGAGTTCCCATAATCTGCCGACTCACCGGCTTTTTTCGCAGGTTTTTTGAGCGACAGGCTATGTACCAATAATCCTCGAGCATTCTGAAATTATATCTTTTGTGTTGCTTGATTTATATGCTTTAGTTTGCGAGCTTATAGTGTATATAAACTGAATTCGAAAAACTGCATTTTTTCTCGAATATTCGTAATTACTGATATATCGTTCACATATTACTTTAGGATGGATTCATTTTAGTGTGATATAATGAATACTGTTCAGTTCTCACAATTCAAATATTTTTAAAATTACGATCGAGCTAATGATACCCCGAATCAGTGGCAACAAACTGCTCAACAGTATTTCCTGGTTAAACCACCCCTATGAATTTCTTGATCGTGCCTTAGAGCAATATGGCCTGACCTTTACGCTGAATATGCCAACGCTTGGCAATGCACTCGTTACCGGTGATCCTGCTTACATATCAGAAATTATTAAAAATAAACACCTCATTGGAGGTCGTGGGACTCGGGTCCTTCGTCCCCTTTTAGGGGATGACTCATTGATTATCCTTGAAGGTCATACACATTTTTCTCGACGCCAAATTCTTACCCCTTTTTTTAAAACCAGCTATATACGTCAATTCGATTCATTAACTTTCACGGCAACGCTGGATGCGATTGAGAAGCTTGACAAGAATGCCTGTTTTTCTGTGTTTCATACGGTTCGCCAAATCACTCTAAAAACAATCATCCGTTTAATCTTTGGGACGATGGCACAAGAAAAAGAAAAGACACTCACCCAACTGGTTGATGCTTATTGTGCTTCTTTTCAAAACCCATTATTTCTGTTTCTGAAAATTCTACATTTTAACCTGGGGAAATTCAGTCCCTGGGGACGATTACAGCAAAACAAAAAGGCACTTTATAAATTCATAATGGATGAAATCGAACAAAGAAATGCCGTGCCTGACTTAAAACCCAGTAATCTACTTAATGAATTGATCTTTGCCGCCCACCAGCAAAAAGCCAATCTCGATAATGATTCTATTTTTAATGAGGTTCTGAGTTTATTGCTGTTTGGTCATGATACCAATGCAGTAACAATGTCCTGGTTATTTTATCATGTATACCAGAATTCAGACATCCATACTAAACTAAAAGCTAACACGGGCAACCCGCAGCAAGTTGCAGAAGATCTTGGCCCGGATAATCGAAATTTTCTAAAGGCATGTATCCTGGAAAGTATGCGCCTCTGTCCTGTGGTCGTCCATTTAACCAGAGTGGCCGAACAAGATACACTCCTGCTTGAACGTACCGTTAAATCCGGTGATAAAATACTACCGTGCACCTACCTCGCGCATCATAACCCTGATATTTTTAACACGCCTTATGCGTATAAACCGCAACGGTTTATGTCAGATAAAGAATACTACCACTCATTTTTTCCGTTTGGCTTTGGTGCCCGCAAGTGCATTGGTGAACAGCTTGCCCTTCGGCAGATGCAAATTATACTGTCAACCTTTATTCGAGAAACCCATCTGGAATTAGACGCTAATTTTAAATGTAACCCCGAACGACAATTGCTGCTGATCGGACCAACTCATGGTACGATGATGCGAGTTGTATGATTTAATCTTAATATGGAAAAACAAAAAAACAATCTCACCGATATTTCACGCTTAAGACACAAGGTCTTAATCGTGACGGGTGGGTTATTAACCGAAAAAGAAACGTCATTATTCCAGGCATTAAAAAAACAATATCGACAAAAACAATATAGCCAACATGCCTGGTTAGAGTTTAAATTAAAAATCCTAACCCTTGAACCGCTCATTGCCAGCACCTTCGAAAAAGTATTTCATTCTTTTACTCGACGACTCTCTAAAAGAGTCAAACAATTCTTAAACAGCCGCGAAAATGTCAATACACCAGAGCTTGCCGAGGTGGTGCTGGCAACACTCCTAAATCAAGAAAATATTCCTTATGAAACCATTACCATTGCAGAACTTTTTGAACATAAAAATAAAACAGACAAGCTCCTGAACGAATGTGATTGTATTTTTCTATCGACGACCCTACTTAGAGACTTGAGTGAACTCAGGCCTGTAATACAAGTGCTGAATCGACCCTCGAATCACATCGTTTTAGGAGGCGCGCTAACCAGTCTGTTACACGATCAATGGCAGGCAATCGATGGTGTTGAAATAGTAGCGGTTGGCTACGGCGAATTACTCATGCCGACATTGGCAAACTGGATTCGATCTGATTTTACTAACTTAATGCCCGACTCGTCTGCTTACTGTTCAAAAAAAAGTTCAACCGATATTCTCTATAGCGGCTACCCTGAAACCAGTTCACTGGATTCTTTACCCGCTCCTGATTGGTCACTTACCCGGAATTACCATAAAACAGCCTATACTATGATCAATTATGAGAGTGTCCGTGGCTGCCCATACCGCTGTAGCTTTTGTAACTACCCTTACTTATTCGATGACAATAAATTCAGATACCTTTCAGCTGATCGCATAGCCCATGATTGGTCTCATTATGTAGACAAATTAGGTATTAAATACATCACCTGTCTGGACTCACTTTTCACCATGCCTAAACGCCGGCTTATTGATTTGTGCCAACACCTTATTGAACGTAAGATTAAGGTCAAATGGATATGTTATGCACGTGCGGATGATTTAGCTGATGAAAATATTGTACAGTTAATGAAACGCGCTGGTGCGCATCAGGTACAAATAGGTTTAGAGTCCGGACACCCTGATGTTCTTGAAAACATGGACAAACGATGTGATGTCAACATGAATGCGAAAGCCATCACTAACTGTCGTAAATATGGGCTCACCACGGTCGTATCACTCATTGTTGGTTTTCCAGGCGAAACAACTTCAACTTTAGAGGCCACCTATAAGTTCTTGTCACAATACCCTCCAGACTTTTACTATCTAGCGACCTTTAGTACCCGTGCTGCAAAAGTACCAATACTCAGTATGGCAAATAGAATTAAATTCGGGTTATACGTTGACGACAATTCTTATACGATGGCTCCCTACTGGAAACATAATTCAATGGACTGTATACAGGCAAGTGATCATATTAGAGAATTAAATCAACGCCTAATGAAAAATAAGATCACTTTAAATGCAGTGGTATTTTATTCAGGTCTGCTGCACTATAAATCTGAGGACCGTCCTGAATTATTGGCTTTTCAGCAAAAGACGGTGACTCGACACCCTCTGCTTGGTAATCTATTTAAAATCCTTCTTAAATGGATTAACTATAAAATGCGCAAAGACATGCGACATTGCCTTTCTCAAAAACCAACTCTGCCGATATCGATTAACTCCCAGATCAATAATACTTGAACAGTAAAAAAGCTTGATTACGTATTCGTATTTGCCTCATCAATCAGGCAACCGAAAAGTCTATAAAGTAAAGGGGCAATCCGAGTATCGCGTAGAAAGTGATCAGCTCCCCATAATGGGTAGACAGGTCCCTTTGCGATAAAAGCCTTGCTAAGCAATACCATGCCGTCATTCGGACCAAGATGTTTTAGTCGATTGTAGCGGGCTATTAATGCCTTTTGCACGTGACTCAATAATGGAACTCCGCAAATATTGATCACCTTAAGTGCGGCAGGCAAAACCAACTTCTGTTGCCATTCGGGCTGCGCTGTTAACAACTGCTCAAGACCTTTATAACTTGCACCGGTAGCGGTACATAGAGCCCGGGTCTTTAAGCGACGAACGGGCGTTTTGAGCATATGATCAACCAGGTGGCAACCATTCGCTAGACCATTAACATTAAACCAAATCTTGACCTTATCGATCACCACCTGGTTATCGTAGTTTTGAAAGAGTAATCTTACCTCCGCACTCCCCTTGCTCATCGACATAATCCAGACCCGGTCGGCATCACATTGATTTAATGTTTGATAAATAATTTCTGTATTTTCGCTAACCGTACCGGTGCTCTTAATCGGTATAAGTTCAGCGTCTATTCCACATACTTTTGCTACCTCCAATATATGTTTGCCGTCTCCTCCGACTTCAGGATATTCCTGATAAAAAAAGGCCGGTACCACGTACAACTTAATATTCGTTCTTGGGTAGGTTTGCTTGATCGAGAAAGAATCGATTTTTGCGATAAACTGTTGGTTTTCAGGGATCTGCAATATTGATTTATAAAAAATCATTGTCGCCAGATCAGCGCCGTGATCACGGGTAATCTCGGTTAAATACTTTTCACTTGGAAACACACCGCTCAGTTCCGTCAGGTAGTCATCCGCCATCCTGCCTAGCTTAATTTCATCAACCGGTGCTGCACCATAAAGATTACCCATTTATTCGGTTTACTCCTTCTATTTCAGATAGCCAAGACCGAGTCTCGATTGTTAATTTTAACTGGATGCTCATACCCATAAATCGTAAATTAATAATCAATAATAAACTAATTCTTTCTGAATTCAGGCCCAGACTTATTTCATATAACAAGCCAAGATAGAAAACAACATTTAAAAGGATAATTTAAGAACTCATAAACTGTTGTTTTCCATGTAGTTTATCTAGCTAAAGATTAATATTAAATACTTCAATTCTATCTTGCCTGTTATAATAAACTATCCAAATTATAGAATTTAGGCAGAATTACGTTATTATTTATAAGAGGTATACGCCCCCAACTTTATACCTTTTTTAATAATAATGACAAATAACTATATTCACCGAGTTATGGAAAATCGGCTGCCGACAGTTTGGACTTCTTCCACCCTGACTATGAGTTGTTTATGATAAATATCTGGCGAAGCCTGCAATTTAAGATCCCAACTGTTTTTATTATTTCTTTCGTTTTTATATTTCTAGCCGTGTTCGGTGTTTTCTCTACTATTGGTCGAACCTTACTGGAAAAACAGGCCTACAAACAAGTTACCCTCTCCGCACAAAATATTGTATCCACCTTAGGACATCAAGTCGCCTATGCTGAATCGCTGGCAATATCGTTAGCCAAACTAGGCGAAACATTACCAAAAAATACCAATGTTAATAAACAAATCATCCAACAAGTTCTGGATATAAAAGGAAGTGAACGTTTTATCGCAGGTGGTGGGATTTGGCCGGCACCCTATCAGTATGATGCAAACATAGAACTTCGCAGTTTTTTCTGGGGACGAAATGAAAACGGCATGCTTAAATATTACGATGACTACAATAACCCTAATGGCACGGGTTACCATCACGAAGAGTGGTATGTACCCGCTAAACATTTATCCGCAGGAAAAACTTTTTGGTCCAGATCTTATATGGATCCCTATTCATACCAACCCATGGTGACCGTTTCAGTACCCATGTACCGAAATAACCAGTTCTACGGTATCGCGACGGTTGATCTAAAGCTGGAAGGTTTAAGCACAATTTTCGCGACGGCCTCAGCTGCCTTTGACGGTTATGCCTTCGCGGTAGATCGAAATGGAAAATTTCTGACCTTTCCTGATGAAACGCTGACCAAAGTATATGGCAAAGATTCTCAGGGCAACCGGATTGAAAATTTTATCACCATAAATTCTCTGCTTGAAAAAGACCCGGGCTATAAGCCACTGATACAACCTGTTTTAAAAGCCATTTATAATAAATTTGAGCCTGGTGAAAATTCACGGCCAGTAGTGAATACCTTAGCGGAAAAAATTGACCTGGAAAGTTATCAAATTGAAACTAACGAAGCTAAGTTGATCGCAGCCCAGATAATAGGTAAAAACAATTCTAGTCTACATCAAGATCTAAACCACCAGGAATTCTATCTTCAGCAGGATCTATTACTAGATGAACCCGCTTATGCATCCATTATAGATATGCCAAGTACCTACTGGAAAATAATAACGGTCATGCCTTATAGCAATGCAATGGGCACATCCAATGTTATTTATCAGAATTTAATTATCTATATTGGACTTGCGATGTTGTGCTCGTTCATTATTATGCTTCTCATTGTTAAAAAATTCCTGGTCAAACCCATTTCAAGCCTGTCGAAGCAACTGCGCACCTTTTCGGAACAAGATGAAAGTAATAACAAAAGACTTGAGAGTTTTGACAAAGGTGAATTCGGCCATTTAGCATATTGGTTTAACAAACGGAGCGACAAATTACTGGATGTCCAGGAAAAATTATTTAGAGCACAAAATGAACTTGAAGAACGGGTGCGAGACCGAACCCTGGAATTACAAAATGAAATAAAATACAGAAAGAGCCAACAGGAAACCAAGGAACAGTGGGCTATTCGCGTTGAACATCAACATGCGGCCATTGTCGAATTATCGCTACATGACTCACTTTTTAATGGTGACATTGTTTCCGCAGCAAAAATACTAACCGAAACATCTGCAAAAGTTTTAGGTGTTGCGCGTTCAAGTGTCTGGCTACTTGATGATGACAACAAAACAATGCGTATCCTGGATCTTTATGATTTTAATGAAAATAAACATACTAACGATGTCTCCCTTAACGTAAATGAACATCCAAATTATTTTAAAGGTTTGGAATCGGATCGATCTATCGCGATCAATGATGTCCATAAAAATGAAATAACCGAAGACATAGCGGACTATACAAATAAATATAATATTACCTCGCAACTTAATAATCCTATTCGAATTGCAGGACAGCTTCGTGGCGTGATTTCATTTGAGCAAACTGGAAACACAAGAAAATGGTACACAGATGAAATCCGCTTTGGTGGTGAGATTACCGATCTTTTTATCCAGGTGATTAATAATTCGGAACGACTGCAATCCGAAGATAAGATTCGGAAACTAGCCTTCTACGATCCCTTAACCGAGCTAGCAAACCGACGTTTCCTGCAAGAAACCCTAAACCGTGTTTTTGAAATCTCCAAGCGGCAGGATATGTTCGGTAGTTTGCTCTATCTCGATCTTGATAATTTTAAAACGCTTAATGACTCCCTTGGACACCTTGTTGGTGATGAACTTTTGATACAGCTGGCGAAAAGGCTCAAACAAGTATTACGTAAAGAAGATATGGCAGCCAGACTAGGAGGCGATGAATTCGTCGTGTTGTTAGCCGGACAACACAAAGATAAAAACAAAGCCATCGAACAAGCGCTAAATGTTGCGAAAAAAATACAGAGTGAAATTAACAAACCCTATAGGTTAAGCGGATTTGAACATGTCACCACATCCAGTATTGGAATAACACTTTTCCCTGAAGATAATACGACGGTGACTGATATACTTAAACAAGCTGATACCGCAATGTATCGCGCGAAAGAAGATGGTCGTAATACGATTATATTTTACAACGAAGAATTTCAAAAAGCGGCTGATGATCGATTGCTGCTTGAAAAAGAACTACGCCATGCCATTTCAAACGGACAGTTTGAAATGTACTATCAACCCCAGGTCAACGCTGAAGGCAACTTAGTTGGCCTGGAAGCTCTGATTCGCTGGCTTCATCCAACACAGGGTATTGTCTCGCCGCTTAATTTCATCCCGATTGCAGAAGAAACCGGACTTATCCTGGAATTAGG